>JBDNHG010000764.1:0-3362 GCA_041688925.1 Acidimicrobiales bacterium
GGCAATCGCCCGTGGCCTGCGCCGCGAGGGGTACGCCGTCGACCTGGCACACGATGGCGAGACCGCGCTCGAAAAGGCACGCCTCACGCCCTATGACCTGATCTGTCTCGATATCACGATGCCCACGATGGATGGGCGAGCCGTCTGTCGTGCAATCCGGGCCGAACCCATTCACGATGAGCCGCCTCGCATCCTCATGCTCACCGCACGCGACGAAGTTCAAGACCGCGTCGCCGGCCTCGACGACGGCGCCGACGACTATCTCGTCAAACCATTTGCCTTCCCCGAGTTGACGGCCCGCATACGCACGTTGATGCGCCGCGACGCCGCATCGAGTGGCTCGGTGCTGCGGGTCGGTCCAATCGCACTCGACGCCGCTGCACATTCGGTCACCCGCAGCGGTGAACCCGTGAGCCTGACATCCAAAGAGTTTGCGCTGCTGCGTTACTTCATGGCGCAACCAGGCGACGTCATCTCTCAAGAGGCGCTGCTCGAACATGTGTGGGACGAAAACGCCGACCCATTCACCAACACGGTGCGGGTCACCGTCGGCACGCTGCGTCGCAAGCTCACCGTCGATGGTGAAGAGCCGCCGATCGAGACGGTGATCGGCGCTGGCTATCGGTTGCTTGATCTGCCAGCCGAATGAAATCGACCGCCTCCAAACATCTCCCGCCGCCCGGCAATCCGCGGGTCGAGGCTCAGCCGCCGTCGCGGTTACCAACCGCCATGCAGCCGGTTCGATTTCCATTGACCCTGCTGTACTCGCTGATGCTCTTCGGGGTGTCGTCGATCATGGTCGGTGGCATCTATTGGGCGTTGTCGACCAGCCTCGGCAACCAGATCGTTGCTTCTGAGATGGCGTGCGTGCAAACCAGCGGCCCGACGTTCGACATTGCTCAAGACGAGTGCGAGGCCCAGCGGAACTTCGAGCTGCAAGTCGACGCCCGCACACTCGACACACTTCGGCAGTATTCCTTCGTCGGCCTCGGCACGATCTTCTTCGTCAGTTTCGGCGTCGGCTGGTTCACTGCTGGTCGTGTGCTCATGCCGATCGGGCGCATTACGCGAGTCGCCCGTGACATCCAGGCCACCGACCTGAGCCGACGCATCGGGTTGCTGGGTCCGAACGATGACCTGAAACAGCTATCTGACACCTTCGAGGCAATGCTCGATCGGTTGCAACGGGCCTTTGATAATCAGCAACGGTTGATTCACGACACCTCCCATGAGCTTCGCAATCCGCTCGCGGTCATGCGCACCAATCTCGACGTGACCCTCAGCGACCCCGACGCCGACCTCGAGCAGTACCGACACACAACCGAGGTCGTGCGCCGCTCGAGCGAACGCATGTCCAAGCTTGTCGATGACCTCCTCGCCTACGCGCGGCACGAGGCAGCGACCCGGGTCGAAACAAGTGTGGACCTCGCCGACCTCGTCGTCATGCTCGTCGACGAGTTCGAAGGTGCTGCCGAACAAGAAAAATTGCGAATCGAAGTTGACGTCGAACCCGACTTGCATGTGTTGGGCCACGCCCGATCGCTCGAGCAGGCAATCGCAAATCTGCTCGCGAACGCGGTGCGATTCGCGCCCGAGGGCACACCAATCACGATCAGCGCCGGTCAGGACTCGGGCTGGGTATGGCTCACGGTCTCAGACCAGGGCCCGGGCGTCGCCGAAGAAGAGCGTGCCAGAGTGTTCCAGCGTTACGTCCGCCTCGGCGAAGGCGAAGCCGGACGACCGCACCTCGCAGGCGGACATGGATCCGGGCTCGGCTTGGCCATCGTCCGCGAGATCGTGCAGGCCCACCGTGGCGAGGTATCGATCATCGACTCCGAGGTCGGGGCCACGTTTGCGATGTGGATGCCGGTACACGAAGAACTCGAGAACACCGGCGAGTTTCGTATACGGCGGCCAAAGCGCAAGGCGGCCGCCACGACGGTTGCGTGACGTTGGCTGGCGTGCCGCCCTCGGGGCGATCGGCAGATTTCTCAGGCAGATGTGGATGGAATCTGCCAGTCGCAGGGTTTATGTCTTGGGAACCTGATCCCGATGCATCCAAGAACCCAGCGGCGACGAATCCTTAACAGAACTTTCGTTTCGCCTTACAGCTCCTTTCGCACTCAACCCATAGTTTGGCCCAGTGGAACACCCACCAGTCCCCTCATCAAACAACTCCGAGCCTGATCTCCCGAAGCCTCCAATCTGGGATCGGCCAGCGTTCACGACACCGCCCATCGATATTCCCAGTGCCCCCGAGGTTTCTGTGGATGCATCGCTGTCGGCAGGCCAGCCTCGTCGGCCGATCGTGCCCGACACGCCACAAGTCGTTGCGCCCGCAGCGCCGCTTTTGTATACGGCTCCGCCAAGCCCGCCGGCGCCAAGCCAGGCGTTCTCTGACCGTAGCTTCATGACAACGCCTGCATCTGGGGCAGGCCTGTCAGACAAGCCACGGTGGCCGACCGAACCGCCTACGGTCGGTCGCCCGATCAGCCCCATGCCGACCGAGCCGACAAGGTCTCCGCGTCGGCTGGGTCTGATCGCACTCGCCTTGTTCCTTGCTGCAACGGTCGCTGTTGGCGGTTTCTTCGTCGGGCGCAGCGTTGCTTCCTCCGAGACGGCAACCACCCAGATCGCAGTGCCCGCAACGGGCGAACTCTCCACCACGGTCCCTGAACCCACCACTCCGCCAGCAACGACTGCGCCGGCCCCTACCCCGACGCAGTCGTTGCCGCCGGTGAACGAGGCCCCTTCCCCGGTTCTACCCGGCGAAGGGGCTGATGAACCTGTGGCGGCAGTAGCCAAGGCGGTTGCGCCCGCAGTTGTTCTCATCCAGAACGAGCTCGGGCAAGGGTCCGGAATCATTTACGACGCCGCCGGGCTGATCCTGACCAACGCACACGTGGTCGGATCATTCACCCAGGTGCAGGTCACGCTTGCATCCGGTGTCAAAGTCCCTGGCGAAGTACTTGGGTCTGACCCTCTGACCGATGTCGCTGTGGTCAGCATCAACACAGATTTCGAGTTTGGTGTTGCCACGTTGGCCACCGAGAGTTCCGTCGAAGTCGGCCAGCTCGCGGTAGCGATTGGCAGCCCGTTCGGGCTCGAACAAACCGTCACATCTGGCATCGTCAGTGCCAAGGGGCGTGTCCTCGAAAACGTGACCGAAGACGGGCGCCTGTCCGTTGTCGCCATGACGCAGACCGATGCGCCGATCAACCCCGGCAACTCGGGCGGCGCTCTGGCTGATCGCCAGGGTCGGGTCATTGGCATGAACACCTCGATTCGAACCGATGGTTCAGGTGGCAGCATCGGCGTCGGGTTCGCCGTGCCGGCCGACACCGCCAAACTGATCGCTGACC
>JBDNHG010000765.1:0-5866 GCA_041688925.1 Acidimicrobiales bacterium
GCTGCGCGGTCGGCGCCTGAGTGCCGCTCGTGCCTATCTACATCCGGTGCTCGACCGGGCGAACCTCACGCTGCTCACCTTGGCGCAGGCCAACAAGATCGTGTTCGAAGGCACTTGCGCTGTGGGTGTCGAATACCGCCGAGGCCGGCGAACCCATGTGGTGCGCGGCAACGAGATCATCAGCTGCGGCGGCGCGTTCAACTCGCCCCAACTGCTGCAACTCTCGGGTATCGGCGATCCCGACCACCTGAAGTCGCTCGGTATCGATGTCGTGGCGGCGCTGCCCGGGGTGGGCGAGAACCTGCAAGACCACCTCGAGGTGTACATCCAGTACGCGTGCAAAGAGCCGGTGTCGATGCAGCCATACAACGCCAAATGGCGCATGCCGTTCATTGGCTTGCAGTGGTTGTTCCGTCGGGGTCCGGCGGCAACAAATCACTTCGAAGCCGGTGCATTCCTGCGCAGCAACGACGACGTCGAGTACCCGAACCTGATGTTTCACTTCTTGCCCATCGCCATTCGTTACGACGGTTCGTCGCCGACCGACGGGCATGGCTACCAGGTGCACGTGGGGCCCATGTACAGCGATGTGCGGGGCACGGTCAAGGTCACCACAACCAACCCACGCATACACCCGGCGGTGCAGTTCAACTATCTGTCGACGGGCAATGACCGCAAGGAATGGATCGAAGCGGTGCGCACCGCTCGCCGGGTGTTGAATCAGCCTGCGTTCGACAAGTACAACGGTGGCGAAGTGTCGCCGGGCCCGGCCGTCGAGACCGACGACGAGATTCTCGACTGGGTCGCCAAAGACTCTGAGACAGCGTTGCACCCCTCCTGCACCGCCCGTATGGGCACCGACGAGTTGGCCGTCGTCGACCCGGCAACATTACGGGTGCGCGGCGTCGACGGGCTGCGGGTGTGCGACGCATCGGTCATGCCCAATGTGACGAATGGAAATATCTATGCGCCGATGATGATGATCGCAGAACGCTGCGCCGACATGATCTTGGGGAAGGCGCAGCTCGCCCCCGAGACGGTCGACGTCTATCGAGCGCCAGATGCAGGCCGCTTCGCCTAGCGACTCTTCTCTTCGGCGGCCAGGTCTCGCAACCAGTCGACCACGCGTCGAGGTGGCGTGAACGCGTCGAGGTGGCGTGACCGCGTCGAGGTGGCGTGACCGCGTCGCTGTGTGAGATCGCAGCGACAGCGAAGGTTGGCATCATCTACGAAGAGGCTCGGGTGTCGATACCGGCATCGGTCGCCGCAGCGTGTTCGTTCCTCGGGCTCGACGCCATGAGCATCGCCAACGAGGGAAGACTGGTTGCGATCGTTGCTGCATCCGATGTCGACGCGGTTATGAGCGTGATGCACGCGAACCCGGTGTCGAGCAAGGCATGTGTGATCGGTACCGTCGTCGACAGCCACTCCGGTGTCGTCGTGGCGAAGACCAGTTTCGGCGCATCGCGTGTCGTCGACCTACCACTCGGCGAGCAGCTGCCACGCATCTGTTGATTCCTGCTGCGCTGAATCCGGCCGCCAGCGCACCGACGAATTGTCCTGGCGCCAGGCGCATGGACAATTCGGGTTGAACGGCCTCGCGACGATTCGCGGGATCGACGGCACCGTGCTGGTCTGCCACGGTCATGAGAGCAACGTCATCGAGATCTACGCAGAGATCTAAACGAACCATCTGTAGCGTTCGATCTCCGGCACGTTGACAAAGGGGGCATAGTTGTGGCGATGAAGAGTCAACCGAACATTGTGCTGATCATGGCCGATCAGATGGCGGCACCGTTCATGGGGCCGTGGGGTGGCCCGGCGATTGCTCCGGCCATCGATCGGCTTGCGGCCGAGGGCGTGGTGTTCGAGTCGACCTACAGCAACTCGCCGCTGTGCGCCCCCGCCCGTTTCGCGATGATGGCAGGACAACAGAACAGCAAGATCGGCGCCTATGACAATGCGTCCGAGTTTGCCTCGTCGATACCGACACTCGCTCACTACCTGCGTGCCGGTGGGTATCAGACCTCGTTGGTTGGCAAGATGCACTTCGTTGGTCCTGATCAGTTGCATGGTTTCGAAGAGCGTTTGACGACCGATATCTACCCGGCCGACTTCGGCTGGACGCCAAACTGGCTTGATCCCGACGGTCGCTTTGACCAGTGGTATCACAACCTCGACAGCGTTGTTCATGCCGGCGTCGCGGATGCAACCAACCAGCTCGACTACGACGACGAGGTCGGCTTCCGTGCTGTGCGCAAGCTGCGCGACCTGGCTCGTACTGACGATGAGCGACCATTCTTCGTGACGGCGTCGTTTACCCATCCACACGATCCCTATGTGGCGCGCCAAGAGTTCTGGGATCTCTACGACGACGTCGACGTTCCAATGCCGACGGTTGGGCCAATCGCCGCAGATGATCTCGACCCGCACAGCGCCCGACTTCGCAAGGTGATCGGCGCTGATACGACCGAGATCAGCGATGAGCAGGTTGCTACGGCCCGTCGGGCGTATCTGGCCAACTGTTCCTATGTCGACCATTGGGTTGCGCAGATCGTCGAGACGCTCGAGCGCAATGGGCTTGCCGACGACACGATCATCATCTTCACCGCTGACCATGGCGACATGTTGGGCGAGCGCGGCCTCTGGTACAAGATGAACTTCTTCGAGCACAGCGCTCGTGTTCCGCTGATCGTTCACGCTCCGAAACGGTTCACCGCGGCTCGGGTCGCGACCCTGTCGAGCCTCCTCGACATTGCGCCGACGCTGATCGATCTCGCCGGGCTCGAGATGCCTCGAGCGCTCGACGGGCACAGTCTGGTACCTCAACTCGGCGGCTTTGAAGACCCGTTGCGCACCGTTGTCGGCGAATACCTGGGCGAAGGTGCTATCGCCCCGATCTTCATGCTGCGACGAGGCAATCTGAAGTATGTCTCGAGCCAGCCTGACGGCGCACAGCTCTATGACCTCGACGCCGACCCACATGAGCTGAACAATGTGGTCAACTCGCCGGACTACTTCGCCGATGCCGCCAGCTTCCGCTATGAGGTCACGGATCGATGGAAGCCGTCGCAGATCCTGATCGAGGTGCTCAAGAGCCAAGCCGATCGTCAGGTCGTCGATACCGCATTGCGCAAAGGCCGCTATTCGTCGTGGGACTTCAAACCAACCACCGACGCCGCCGGCCAGTACATGCGCAACCACCTCGACCTCAACAACGTCGAATCCACCCGCCGCTCTGGCTGACGAATTGTCCTGGCGCCTGGCGCCAGGACAATTCGGATTACGTCGTGGCGGCGGGTGCGGTTAGCTTGCGGTCAGTGAAGTAAGTGAATCGAAGCGGAGGACGTTGTCATGCATGTCGGAATGGGAGTTGCGTTTCAGAATCCTGAGGACGCGCTGAGCGATGCTCAGGTGTGGGATGAAGAAGTTGCGATAGCGCTCGAAGCCGAAAGCGCTGGCTTCGACTCGATCTGGTCGGTCGAGCATCACTTCACCGACTACACGATGTGCCCTGATCCGCTGCAGTTCTTGACCTATATCGCCGCTCGCACCAAGACAATCAAGCTCGGCACCGGCGTCGTCGTGCTTCCGTGGCATGACCCGATGCGGGTCGCCGAGCAGATCACCATGCTCGACAATCTGTCGGGCGGGCGACTGATCCTGGGTGTTGGCCGCGGTCTGGCTCGTATCGAGTACGAAGGTTTCGGCGTCGACATGAACACCAGTCGGCAGAAGCTCATCGAGATGGCCGAGTGTGTGCTCGCCGGACTCGAGAATGGCTATCTCGAGTATGACGGCGAGATCGTACAGCAGCCGCGACGCGACTTGCGGCCCGCTCCGCGACACTCCTTTAAGGGACGCACCTACGCCGCGGCCGTGTCGCCCGAGTCGATGCCGATCATGGCGAAGCTCGGCGTGGGTTTGCTGGTCATCCCGCAGAAGCCGTGGGAGGTCGTCGAGCAGGACTTCAAGGTCTATGGCGACGTGTACCGAACCGAGAATGGAACCGAACCGCCAGCCCCGCTGTGTGGCGGGTTCTGCTTCGTTGACGAGAGCGCCGACAGGGCTGAAGAGATGGCCTATCGCTACATCGGCGGCTACTACGGCACCGTGCTCAAACACTATGAGTTCGACAAGGGTGCGCACGACGGCGTCAAGGGTTACGAGTTCTACTCCAACATCGCGAAATACATCGATCGACACGGCTCTGGTGGCGCCGCCGAAGACTTCGTGAAGCTCATGCCATGGGGCACGTCCGAGCAGGTGCTCGAGAAGCTCGAGGTCATCAAAGACAAGATCGACATGGCCGCCTTCTTCCCCAACTTCATCTACGCCGGCATGTCCTATGACGAAGGACGACGCAACATGGGCCTGTTCGTCGACCAGGTCATGCCCGAGCTCAAGAGCTGGGAAGCACCAGCGATCGGTTTGCAGCCGGTAGCGGTTTGAGGTTTGTGCACTCCCCTGGGCAGTGCACAAACCGTCAGCTCCAGAGGGTGATGTGCACGCGTGGCTTGAAGCGGCCGATGCGTGAACCCGAGCCGGCCAGCATGGCCTGAATGGCGCGGGGCGTGGTGACGAACCGCATCAGCTCGCGGGCTGCGCTCGACGCTCGATCGCCCCGCCAGCCGCGAGCCGTCCAGGTGCTGGTCGCTGCGCACCGACGGTCTTCGACCAGCACGAGTTCACCCGTCGCGGTCAAACGGTCGGCGACGAACTTGGGTACGAGAGCGATGCCCTCGCCGTCGCGGGCCCGGGCGAGCGCTGCGGCGTGATTGGTGTAGATGCGCTGGTTGTCTTCGGCAACCCGCATGCGCTCGAGGATGGTGCGAGAGACACCTGCGGGTTCGACCGCCGACGGGCCGAGATGCCATTGCACCCGGGTCAGATTGGTCGACGCGACTTCGGGGGTGCACACACCTACGACGCCGTAACGCAGGAACTCGACCGAACTCATGCCATCGGTGTCATTGGCGGCCGGAAACGGACCGATCACGACATCGGCCGTATGGCTGAGAAGCAGCTCGTCGAAGCGGTCTGACGAGTCGACGACCAGTTCGACCTCGAGATCGTCGGCGCGGGTCGAGAACATCTCGATCAGGCCGGGCGCTGCGTATTCGGCAAACAGCGAGGTGGCGACGATGCGAAGGTGACGCTGGCCCCCGTGGGCATCGCTGACCTCGCGACGGGTCTGTTCCTGAAGGCCCAACATCTCGACAGCACGTTGTGCGAGGCGGATGCCACCCGGCGTGAAGACCAGTCCGGTGTGCGACGGATGAAAGAGTCGGTCATCGAGTTCTTTTCGCAGCGCGCCGACGTTGCCGGAGACCGCCGCCTCACTGACGCCGAGTTCTGCCGCCGCAGCGCGCACGGTGCCGAGCCGCACCACGGTGGCAAAGCTACGCAGCTGGGTCGGTGTCATCAGATTGTCTTTCGTCGCGAATGAGAAGCGTTGGCTGCAGGTCGGCAGACAACGACACACATTGCTTCAGAGCGAATTAAGCAAGCCCTTAAGTGGCCTTGACCCTAGTCAGTGATGGCGCGAGTGTGGGTGGTACAAGCACCAACCGGGGGGGTTGCGCCATGCAAGTACCTGCACCGTTCGAATACGAACGGGCAACCAGTGTCGATCACGCGATCGACTTGCTCGAACGACTGGGTTCTGAGGCCCGACTAATAGCGGGTGGCCACAGCCTGCTGCCGATGATGCGGCTTCGTCTTGCGAATCCCGAGTACATCATCGACATCAATGACTTGGCCGGCGAACTCGGCTACATCCGCACCGACGGCAACATGATGCACATCGGTGCGATGACCCGCCATCGCGAACTGCTCGAGTCTGACGAACTTGCCGCTGCGTTCC
>JBDNHG010000766.1:0-2645 GCA_041688925.1 Acidimicrobiales bacterium
GTCGCGATCGAGCCGGGCATCCCGACACGCACCTGGCTGTCGATCATGGTGCCGACCGATGTCGGTTGGCAGCTGTGGCGCGACCAATTGATTGATCCAAGCAACTCCGAGCTACAGGTACCCGACGTTCCGCCGCCGCCCGGCGCAGACGAAGAAGAACGAACTCCCGAAGTCTGATGATGAAACGTCCACCCAAACTCGTGATGATCATCCTCACCGTCTGCGTGCTCGTCTCGGCGTGCACACCAACCACGACCGCAGTCGGCGCAGACGAGATCGAGACTGCCACACCCGATTCCTCGTCGGCCCAAGCCACACCACCAGCGGCCGGCAACGAGTTCAACGCCGGCCCCGACAGGGCACCCGACGAGCCGCGCATCGTGCCGCCGCTCGAGCTCCCGTCGACCGCACCCGGTACCGACGCCGCTGCTGTGGCCCTGCTCGACAACCTCGACCGATTCGTGACCGAGGAACAACGATCGGCCGGGGTCCCCTGGCCTGACTTGCGCAACCCCGACCCTGTTGCTGCCTACCAATCTGATGCTCGGTTTCAGAACTGGATGTCGGCGAACAATCCAACGCCCAGCCTGGTCGAGGCCTACACCGCGCCCGGCAGCCCCGAACGCGACTTCGATATCGAACTATTCGGTCAGCTCAACGCCTTTGATCTGCGGGCTGGTCCAGCCAACCCGCCGTATTCCATGCGGATCGAAGAGCTCGTGCATCCCGCTGCAACAGCCATCACCGACGCGTTGCTCGCGCAGGTACCCGAAGGAAGCGCCGCGGTCGTTTATTGGGATTCTGTGGGACCGAGCGACACGTTCACCGCCGACGGCCAGTTCTGGTCGAGTGACGACGGCTGGACCGAGGTCGGCCCATGGGTCGCGATCATGGCGCCCACCGATGTCGGCTGGCAGGTCTGGTGGGATGAACTCACCGAACCGCCACCACCCGGATCACGAGAACAACGAGGCTCACCCGAAGACGAGACGCCACGCCGAGACGTCTAGACGTCTAGACGTCTCGGCGCGATCGCCGAACGGGCGTTAGCGGCTGAGGAACAGCTGAAGCTCGAGTATCGCGTTGTCCTCGACACTCACGACGACCGCAGCGCTGGGCTTGGGGATGCCATAGTCGGCAAGCAACATTCCGTCGAGGTTGCCAAAGATGCTGATTACGCCCGCCTGCATCTCAGCAGTCAGCGGGATGCTGACGGCGTTCGTCACGCCGCGCACGGTGAGATTGCCGACGGCTTCGACCTGAATCGGCGCACCTTCGGCCGGCAGTTCACCCAGCTCGATGGGCTGCGACAGCTCGAATCGGGCATCAGGAAAAGTAGTGGTTTCAAGTCCGCCGTTGGTGCCCTTGATCGCATTCGTGCGACTGCCGTTGTCGGTGACCAGCGACGTCATGTCGACGATGAACTCGGCCCCAATAACCTGCGTGCCCGAAAGCTCCATGCTGCCCGCGACATCAGGGGTGCGACCGACGACCGTCTTTGCACCCAAGTTGGCCAACTCTTCGTTGATGCGGAAACCAGCGAACGTGGAGCCGCACACTTCGGTGAGACAGCTGTCATCGAACGTGCCGATAGATGTGTCGACGGTCCAGACACCATCGGTTACTGCGCCAAGTGATGCTGCCGAGTCTGGCTGGCCGCTGTCGAGTTCGGTCTCGCCGTTGTCGCCGACTTCTGCTGCGGGATATGGGGTCGTGGCGTCGTCGGCAGGAGTCGTATCGTCGCCGCCAGCTGCATCGGCGATGGCAGCTGCACGCGCCTCTCGTGCCTCGATCGAGTTCACATTCGCTGGGGCGGTGTCGCGGAAGAAAAGGAAGTAGATCGCCATAGCTACGACGATCAACCCAACCAATCCGAAGCCGCCGATGAGTTTCTTGTTCCTTGTCACGGCGCAGATAGTACGACACCGCGGCACCCAGGCGGGTGCATGTTCAGCCCTTGCGCCCGACGAGTACCGGTCCAAGGAAGTGCCCGGTGAAGCTCTCTGGATTTTGAGCCACCAGCTCGGGGGTGCCTTGAGCTACTACTTCGCCACCACCATCGCCACCGAACGGACCAAGGTCGATGATCCAGTCGGCGGTCTTGATCACATCGAGGTTGTGCTCGATCACCAGCACAGTGTTGCCCTGGTCGACGAGACGACTGAGCACATTGAGCAGCTTGCGGATGTCCTCGAAATGCAGGCCGGTTGTCGGCTCGTCGAGGATGTAGATGGTGTGGCCCGTGCTGCGCTTTGCGAGCTCGCTGGCCAGTTTGACCCGCTGGGCCTCGCCGCCTGACAGGGTAGGGGCCGACTGTCCGAGGCGCACGTACCCCAAACCGACATCTACAAGAGTCTGCATATGCCGGGCGATCGGCGGCTGGTTCGCGAAGAACTCGAGCGCCTCTTCGGCCGGCATGTCGAGCACATCGGCAATCGTCTTGCCCTTGAACTTGATGTCGAGCGTGTCGCGGTTGTAGCGACTGCCAGCGCACACCTCGCACGGAACGTAGACATCGGGCAGAAAGTGCATCTCGATCTTGATCGTGCCGTCGCCCGCACAGGATTCGCAGCGACCGCCCTTGACATTGAACGAGAACCGGCCCGGCATGTAGCCGCGGACCCGGGCTTCTTGTGTCTGCGCGA
>JBDNHG010000767.1:0-7308 GCA_041688925.1 Acidimicrobiales bacterium
AGCGTCGTCGGGCACGTCTCGTGCGAGCCACAGCGGCAAGCCAGCAGATTCGAAGGTCACGACGAGATGATCGAACGCTTGGTACGGCTGTGCGCTGCGGGTTTCGAAGACATGATCGCTCTGGAGCCGGCCGAACACCGACACGACGGCGTCGCGGCTGGGGCTTCCCGGCGCTGCCATTGCTTCGACGAGTTGGGGATCGGGGTTGTTCGCTGCCATCCAGATCCACAACTCGAAGATGTCGATCTGGGCCTCGATGGGGTTGGGGTTGCGCAGGTCGGGCCAGGGAATTTGGCTACGCAACTCGGACGGCACGATCTGCTCGAGCCGAGCAACCATTTCGTCATAGTCCTGAGCACTTCCCGGTTTGCCTGCCGGCACGTACGGCACAGGTTCGGGCTTGGGCGCGTCGGGGCCGTTCACCTCGGGGTCGCGATCGGGTGCAGATGCGCCGGGGGTAGGGCCGTCGGTAGTTTCGGCGGTAGTTTCGGCGGGCTCGGTGCGCTGCTGCACCGTGGCGTTACCCGTGCAGGCGGCTGTCAGGCAGACAACAAGTAGAGCGCTGACGATGACCCGTATCACACCGGTCAGTTTGCCAGTTCGCTCACCACTAGAGTCGGCAGTGATGGTGACACGCCCGCCGGCAGGCACAATTCCGACCACGCCGGGGTCCTATCAGTTCAAGGACGCCGCCAGTCGAGTGATCTACGTCGGCAAGGCCAAGAACCTGCGCAGTCGGCTGTCGAACTACTTCCAGAACCCCCGCAACCTGGCGCCGCGTACAGCGCAGATGGTCGCAGAGGCAGAAACCGTCGAGTGGATTCAGGTGTCCACCGAGGTCGAGTCGCTGATGCTCGAACACACGCTGATTCAACGCCATCAGCCGCGCTACAACGTGCGCTACCGAGACGACAAGAGCTATCCGTTTCTGTCCATCACGTTGGCCGACGAGTGGCCGCGAGCAATGGTGATTCGTGGCAAGAAGAAGAAGGGCAACCGCTACTTCGGGCCGTACGGCCATGCCTATGCGATTCGCGAGACGCTCGATCTGCTGCTTCGTACGTTCCCGATTCGCACCTGCACCGAAGGCAAGTTCAATCGTCACGCCCGGCTTGGCAAGCCATGCCTCGACTATCACATCGAGAAGTGTTCCGGCCCGTGCGTCGACGCGATCAGCCAAGACGACTATCGAGATCTCACCGATGAGCTGATCAAGTTCCTGGAGGGTGACACCGACGAGATTGTCAGCCGACTCGAAGCCGACATGCAGCAGGCGAGCGACGACCTCGAGTTCGAGTTGGCGGCCCGACACCGCGATCGTCTGATCAGTGTTCGCAAAGCCAACGAGAAGAATCAGATGGTTGGCACCCGCAACGAAGACTTCGACGTCATCGGACTATTCGACGACGAACTCGAAGCGGCTGCGCAGGTGTTCTTCGTGCGCAAGGGCCGGGTGCTCGGACGTCGAGGGTTCATCGTCGACAAGGCCGAACCACTCGATCGACCAGAGCTGATTGCACGCATTCTCGAGCGGCTCTACTTCGACGAGAATCCGCTTGGACACCCCAAGAAGGTCTTCGTGCCTGATCTTCCGGCCAGCCAAGCCATGTACGAAGAATGGATGAGCGAGCAACGAGGCTCGGCGGTCACGATCAGCATTCCGCAACGGGGCGACAAACGCGAGCTGGCCGAGACCGTCACCCAGAACGCTCGCGAATCGTTCCAGCGCCATCGTCTCAAGCGTCAGAGTGATCACAACAGCCGCAGTCAGGCGATCAATCAGCTCCAGGAATACCTCGACCTGCCGATGTCGCCGCTGCGCATCGAGTGTTACGACATGAGCCACATCCAGGGCACTGACTACGTCGGGTCGATGGTCGTCGTCGAAGACGGGCTCGCCAAGAAGAGCGAGTATCGTCGCTTCAAGATCAAGACGGTCGAAGGCAACGATGACTTCGCTGCAATGGAAGAAGTCCTACGCCGTCGTTTCTCGAACTATATAGCGGACCGTGATCGTCCGCCCGAGGAGTGGGGCAAATTTGCGTACCCGCCGCAGCTGCTGCTCGTCGACGGCGGCAAGGGCCAGCTGAGTGTCGCCGTCAAGGTGCTCGACGAGCTCGGGCTGACCGACGAGATCCCCGTGGCGTCACTGGCCAAGCAGTTCGAGGAAGTATTCATCCCCGGGCGAAGCGAATCGATCATGCTTCCTCGCCAGAGCGAGGCGCTGTACATGCTGCAGCGCATCCGCGACGAAAGCCACCGCTTTGCCATCACCTATCACCGTCAATTGCGTGACAAGCGCATGCGCAAGTCGGTGCTCGACGATGTACCTGGTCTGGGCGACACTCGCAAGAAGCGGCTGATGCGCGAGGTCGGCTCGGTCAAGGCCATCAGGGCCGCTTCGGTAGACGAACTCAAGAGCCTGCGCTGGCTTCCCGACGCGGTCGGCGAGGCGATTCACGCCAAGCTCCATCCTGACGCTGAGGACTGACCGACTGCGGCCTGCGGTCGAGCGTCAGCCGGGGAGTTCGAGGGTGAGGCAGTGGGCGCCACCGCCGGCCTTGAGCAGTTCGGTGAGCGGTGTGCCGTAATAGGCGATGCCATGTTGCTCGATGCGGATCTGCAGCTCGGTGCTGATCTCTGGCCCGATGGCGGTGTCGCCTTGCACCACCAGGTTGCAGGCGAGCTGCTCGCCGTCGGCGGCCGTCACCTTGATCACCTGCAGCCCGAGAAAGAGATCGTTCCAGTCGGGATCGTCGAGATCGAATCCCGATAATGCGTCGGGATAGACGAGCCAGGCCCGGCCATTGAGATCACACACGGCCATGTCGATGTGAGGAAACCGGCCACCGGCGAGCGGAACGGCAAACGTAGGACGCCCCGCCGCCTGTTCGAGAAATCGCACCGCTGCGGTGAACTCGGCGGCTGGTTCCGCAGCGGTGACGCCGATGAGGAGGCGGCCATGACTGTCGGCCAACACATTGTCACCGTCGAAACGCGGCGGCGTACAGTTCGGGTCGAGGTCTACACCGAGTGCGACCATCTGTCGGTGGGCAGCGGATGATGCTGCTGGTCGAGAAGTCAGGGGCTGGGCCGGCGCCCATGGTCGCAAAAACTGACGGCGGCACTGAGATGTCAGCTACGTAGAGCTCGCCCACCAGGCTCGACGAGCGGAGGCCGATCTTGGGGAGCGCCAACGTGAGGGTTGCATGCGCATGCACGGCTGCGCCGGGGACAGAACCGTCGGTGACGTTCAAGCCCGAGGGGTTGTCGAGCGACACCACATGGTCACCGATGTCTGCGATGCCCTCGATCAGTTCGACGCTACGCCCACGAGGCGGACCCTTGAGCCCGTAGCCGATCATGGCGTCGACCGCTACGTCGGCGTGCACAGGCTCGGCGCTTACGGGCACACCCATGCGGCTGAGTACATCGAGCTGGTGGGCCGTCACGGGCGTGAGAGAATCTGAGTCAGCGGTGAGCGTGGCAGTCACGTCCACGCCGCGATTTGCCAGGTGCCGCGCAGCCACGAGTCCACCGCCCCCGTTGCCGCCAGAGCCTGCGAGCACCGTGACCGATAGAGGGGCGAACCGATCGATGATGAGCTGAGCGAGGTTGCGCCCGGCGTTTTCCATCATCTGGATGAGTTCGATGTGTAAGTCATCGACCATGACCCGGTCGACCTCGACCATCTGGGCCTCGGTGAGCCAACCAATGTCGTCGGGCTTTAGGGTCGGATAGTCAGGCATCATCGCGTGCTTTTTGTTTCATGTGTGGATTCATGCGAGTTCATTGAGCGCGTCCTCGATTCCCTTGTGGAACGTCGGGTATGCATAGATCATCGATCGCAAGGTCGCAACGGGAATGTGGGCGTGGACTGCGAGAGCCAGCAGCCCCAGCACTTCGCCGCCGGTGGGTCCCATCGAGGTCGCTCCGACCACGATGTCAGACTCTCGATCGATGATCAGCTTGATGAATCCTTCGTTGCCTATTGCATGCAGCCAGCCCCTGGCGGTGTGTGCGACTTGCTTGGTGACGGTCGCGATGTCGAGCCCGTTGGCGATGGCCTCGGCTTCGGTCAGGCCGACCGTACCGACCTCGGGATCGGTGAAGGTCACCGCTGACAAGGCGGCGAGGTTCAGTGGCGTGTGGGGTTTGCCGAGGATGTCGGCCGCAGCGACGGCTGCTTGCCGTGTCGCGAGATGAGTGAACATGCCGGCTCCGGCGATGTCGCCCACTGCCCATACTCCGTCGATGACCCGCTGGTGCTCGTCGACTTCGAGGAATGGCGCGCCCGCATCGATGCCAAGCGATGCAACACCGAGTTCTGCAAGGAACGTCTGACGGCCTGTTGCAACGAGCAGTTTTTGCGCGCTGTGAACGGTGCCGTCGGGCATCGCTGCGTGGAAGCTCGAGCCGTCGTGGGTGACTTCGGCGACGAACTGGCCGACGCTCACGTCGATTCCTTCGGCTTCGAAAACGTTTCGCAGCACCGCGCCGACTTCGGGTTCGTTGCGAGGCAGCAGCCGATCCATGCCTTCGATCACGGTCACGTCGACCCCAAAGCGGGCCATCACCTGTGCGAGTTCGGCGCCGATAGCACCGCCGCCAAGCACGATCAGGCTCGACGGCAACTCGGTGGTCTCGATGATTTCGTGGTTCGTCCAGAACGGCGTCTGGCTCAAGCCGGGAATTGGAGGAACCGCAGCTGCGGTGCCGGTCGCTATGACGATGCCGATCGAGGCGACGAACGTCTGCCCCTCGGCTTCGACCGTGCCAGGCCCAGTGATCGTGCCGCTTCCTCGAATGAAGGTGGCGCCGGCTGCAATAAAGCGGTCGACCGCCACTGTGTCGTCCCAGTTGTCAGTTGCCTGTTCGCGGATTCGTTGTGCGACGGGCGCCCACGAGGGTTCCGTCGTCGAGGTACCGGCAAGTTCGGTGACGCGACGACTCTCGGCAAGCAGGTCGGCGGCCCTGATCATCATCTTGCTCGGCACGCAGCCCCAATAGGGGCATTCGCCCCCGACCAGGCCGCGTTCGATTCCGACGACTGACAGGCCCGCCGTAGCGAGTTCGGCCCCGATGGCCTCACCCGCAGGACCCAACCCGATGATGATGACATCGGTGGGTGTTGGATCGGTTGGTGCGTTCATGTGATTCCTCCACGAGCTCTGCCAGAGCGGGTGCTCAGGCGGTGCAAGGCCAGTATGCAGCATGCGTCGTCGCCAGACAGCTGGAGTGTCGCAAATGTGGCAATATCAATCTGCGCAAACGACGGGACGCCAAGGCATGGCGCAAGCGCTGCCACTTGGTGAGTGACAGCGCCCGCAGTTGCAGGGTCAGGCTGACGAGAGTTGGCGGAGAAGCGCTGCCTCTTCGTCGCTGACTTCGGTTGGGATGTCGATCGTGACCGTCGCCAAGAGATGGCCAGGGTTCGATGGATGCGGCACGCCCTTGCCAGGAACTCGGAACGTCTTCCCTACGGGTGTGCCCGGTGGGACCTTGATGGTCACGAAAGAACCGTCGAGGGCGGGGACTCGCATCTCGCCACCCAACACGGCCGTGGCGTAGGGGATCGGGACGGTCACGGTCAGGTTGCGACCAGAACGGTCGAACATCGGGTGCTTTGCAACAGAGATCTCGATGAACAGGTCACCAGCGGGACCACCGTTCGCTCCTGGCTGACCGTTGCCGGGGAGTCGTATCGTCTGGCCATCGGCCACGCCTGCGGGAATCCGAGTCTTGACCGAGCGCCCATCGAGTTCGAGTGTGGTGGTGCGTCCGTTGACCGCCTCGACAAAGTCGAGTTGTAGCCGAGCAGTGAGGTCGGCCCCACGCATCGGCCAGTCGGAACGGCGACCCGCACCGTGTTGCCCCTGGGCTCCGAACATGTCGAACAGGTCAGCCATGTCAAAGTCTTGCGACGATGCTGAGCGGAAGCCGAAGCCAGCGTCGTCGAAGGAGCGCTGGGTTCCGCGGGTGCGCAGTTCGTCGTATTCGGCGCGGCGATCGGCGTCGCGCAGGATCTCGTATGCCTTGGCGATGTCGGAGAATCGCTGTTCAGCGGTTGGATCATCGGGGTTGGCGTCGGGATGGGCGGTGCGAGCCAGCTTGCGGTATGCCGACTTGATCTGCTTGGCGGTCGCATCTTGGGCGACGCCCAAGACATCGTAGAAATCTGTGTCGATCCATTCAGCGGTTGCCTGCATCTTCTGTCGCCTCCTGGGGACGTTCGTGCGTTGGGTTTGATTCGGTCATTAGTTCTGGTGAGGTACGGCTGGCCGGTTGGCTAACCGCATCGAAACGAGGGCCGGCCTGTAGAAGCACCGGCCCTCGGCTGGAGGGGATAAGGGATGAAGCGATGCTTCGGATCAGGCGTTGGCCGGTTCGTCGTCGACTATTTCAGCGTCCACGATGTCGGCGTCGACGATGTCGGCGTCCTCGATGTCGGCGTTGTCGCCAGAACCAGCGTCAGCGGGTGCTGACGCCTGCTCATAGAGGTACTGCGTGTATGCCTGAGCAGCGGCTCGGACATCTTCAGCGGTTGTCTTCATCGAGCCGAGATCTTCGGCTTCGATGGCGGCAGCGAGTTGATCGACTGCACTTTCGAGCGTGGCCCGCTCGTTAGACGAGTCGTCGGCATCGCTGAGTTGGCGTCGGGCCTGATACAGCGTGCTGTCAGCCTCGTTGCGGGTCTCGGCGTCTTCGCGCCGTTGCTTGTCATCGGCCGCGTGGGCTTCGGCATCCTTGACCATGCGATCGATGTCGTCCTGTGAAAGCGATGACTGACCGGTGATCGTGATGGACTGTGCCTTGCCCGTGCCTTTGTCGGTGGCCGACACGTGCACGATGCCGTTGGCGTCGATGTCGAAGGCGACCTCGATCTGAGGCGTGCCACGACGTGCGGGTGGCAGGTCAACCAGCTGGAACTTGCCCAGCGTCTTGTTGAACTGCGCCATCTCGCGCTCGCCCTGGAGGACGTGCACATCGACCGACGGTTGATTGTCATCAGCGGTGCTGAAGACCTCGGACCGTTTGGTCGGGATTGTCGTGTTGCGCTCGATGAGCGTCGTCATGACGCCGCCCATGGTCTCGATGCCGAGCGACAGGGGAGTCACGTCGAGCAGTACCACGTCGGTGACATCACCGCGGAGTACGCCAGCTTGAACAGCAGCGCCCATCGCTACGACCTCATCAGGGTTGACGCCCTTGTGCGGGTCGCGTCCGGTCATGTCTTTGACCAGTTCGGTGATTGCCGGCATGCGGCTCGAGCCGCCAACCATGATCACATGGTCGAGGTCGCCGTCA
>JBDNHG010000768.1:0-3727 GCA_041688925.1 Acidimicrobiales bacterium
AATGTCCACGAGTCTCGGCTGGCGTTTTGCTGCATCTCGAGCGCTGACGTCGCCACACCACCAGCGTTCGCTGCCTTCCCAGGTCCGAACGCCACGTTGCTCGCAGCGAATGCACGCACCGCCTCAGCGGTACACGGCATGTTCGCTCCTTCGACTACGGCGATGCATCCATTCTCTATCAGCGTGATCGCATCGCGCTGCGAAAGCTCGTTCTGGGTAGCGCACGGGAAAGCCAGGTCGCATGGCACGTCCCAGATGTTCCCGCTCGAGTGCGCAGCTCCTGAGCGCTGGGCGTAGAGCACCAGCCGGCCTCGCTCCTCTTCTTTGACCTGTTTCAGCAACTCGGCATCGATCCCCCGAGGATCGTGAACGACGCCATCTGAATCGGAGCACGCAACGACGACCGCTCCGAGCTGCTGAAGCTTTTCGATCGCATATATGGCGACATTGCCCGAACCCGAGACCACGCACCGCTGGCCCTCGATAGACATCTCACGCATCTGCAACATCTCTTGGGCAAAGAAGACGGCGCCGTAGCCGGTGGCCTCGGTGCGGACCAACGATCCGCCCCATTCGGTTCCCTTGCCTGTGATGACACCGGACTCGAAGCGGTTGGTGATGCGCTTGTATTGCCCGAACAAAAAGCCGATCTCGCGTCCGCCAACGCCGATGTCGCCGGCCGGCACGTCGGTCTTCTCGCCAAGGTGCCGGTACAGCTCAGTCATGAAACTCTGGCAGAACCGCATGACTTCAGCATCGGAGCGACCTTTGGGATCGAAGTCTGCGCCGCCCTTTCCGCCGCCGATCGGAAGACCCGACAACGCGTTCTTGAACACCTGCTCGAATCCGAGAAACTTCACAACACCCAGGTCTACGTTCTTAGCGAACCGTAGGCCACCCTTGTACGGGCCCAAGGCGCTGTTGAACTCCACCCGAAAACCACGGTTGATGTGCACCTCGCCACGATCGTCCTCCCACGGCACGCGAAAGATGATCTGCCGCTCAGGTTCACAGATGCGCTGGATGATCTTGCGGTCTGTGAATTCAGGATGTTTTGCGACGACAGGACCCAGCGACTCGAGAACCTCACGGGCTGCCTGATGAAAGTCCGGCTGTGCCGGGTTGTTCCGAACGACTTCGTTGTAGATATCGGTGAGCTTCTCGTCAATCATCGCTCAGAGTGTGCCAGCCGCAACCAGTAAGCCCAAAGACCGGCGAACCTCATGATGGTAGCCACCATCGACGGGCACTTCTCGGTGACCGCGTCGATACACCCGTGCATGCTTCCCAAATTGCCCGTATCGCTATCGGCGAGCTGTTGCAACGGCGGCCGTTGCGACTTGGCCCAGGTTTGTGTCGCCGCCAATAGTTGTGATGGGAGCTTGCTCTTCTGGTGCTCGAGCGGGCAGCTGCCGCCATGCGAATGCTGCCGCAAAGAGGATCACGACGACCCCAGCGCGAAGGCCCCACGACAATGCGTAGACAAAGGCCTCATTAGCCTCGGCGACGAACTCGCCGCTGCTGGTTCCCAAGGTTGCGCCAATCTGTTGGGCGGCGCCGAGCGACAACTTGGCCTGTCCAACTGCGGTGGCGTCCAGCGAAAAGCCCGACGCTGCAGATGCGATGCGGGTGGCATACAGGCTCTGCACTATCGAGCCGATCACCGCGACGCCCATGGCTCCGCCGACCTGGCGTGTCGTGTCGTTGATAGCCGAACCGACGCCCGCCCGTTCCTTCGGCAGGGAGCCCATGACCGATTCGGTCGCTGGGGCCATGGTCATGCCCATGCCGACTGCCATAAGTACGTAGTAGCTGATGACAGTGATGTAAGGCGTGGCCACCTTGATGGTCGAGAGCAGTGCGGTACCGACGGCCATCGTCAGCAGACCTCCGAGCACGACTCTCTTGGTGCCATGATGCTCGACCACCTTGGATGAAAGCGGAGCGACGATCATCATCGTGATGGCGAACGGCAGCAGGCGAATGCCGGCATCGAGGGGCGAATACCCGTCAACCAACTGCCAGTACTGCGTGAGCAGAAACAGCGACCCGAACAGAGCGAAGAACAGCATCGTGATGGTCAGGCTTGCAGCGGTGAATCGAGCATTGGCGAAGACGGACATGTCGAGCATTGGATGTGTGGTGTGCCGCTCCCAAAGTATGAATGCCGCCAGCGTTGCGGCGCCGAATGTGGCGGCACCGCCGACCTTGAGGCTTGCCCAACCCAGACTCGGCCCTTCGATGATAGCGAAGAGCAGCGCGGCGAGCGCTGCGATTGAAAGGACAGCCCCGAGCGGATCTAGCGCTGGTTTGTGCGGGTTCTTCGACGTTGGAATGATCATCGCTCCAATGATCAAGGCGAATGTTCCGATCGGAACGTTCACCCAGAAGACCGAGTGCCACGAGAAACGCTCGAGTAGTGCGCCGCCGACGATGGGGCCGATCGCTACGCCCAAGCCGGAGAAGGCGGCCCAGACACCGATTGCGCGGGCCCGCTCGACAGGATTATGGAAGACGTTCATCAGTATCGACAGGGTCGACGGCATGATCAACGCGCCGCCGATGCCCATGAAGGCACGGGTGAAGATCAGCTGGTCCGCTGACGTGGTCAATGCCGATGCAACCGACCCGAGCATGAAGAGCGCTATACCCAATTGCAGCGCACCCTTGCGACCAAAGCGGTCCGAGAGACTTCCGGTGGTGAGCAGTAGACCCGCAAAGACCAGCGTGTATGAGTCGAGGACCCACTGAATCTGGCGGTTCGACGCGCCCAGGTCCTTGATCAACGACGGGATGGCGACGTTCAGGATCGTGTTGTCCATCACGATGATGAGCAAACTCAGACACAATGCGCCGAGGATGACCCAGCGACGGCGATAGACCGCCGGGTCCAGTGCACCGGCGGACTGTGCACCGGTCGATTCTGTTTCGGGTGATTGTTTTGTGTGGATCATGAACTCTTACCGGTGGTCGTTGGAGGTAGTGACGCGCTGTGCGACCTGCTGAACTTCGGCGCTGTCATGTTGAAACGCCGTTGGTCGCCGCGGCCAACGCCACCGGTATCGGTGATCATTCGCAGGATCCGATCGAGCCAGCTCGACCTGAGGTCGTGAATCCACACAATCACATGGTCATCCCATGCCTTGGCCCGGCCGGTTGACACGAAGGCGCAGTTGATGGCCAGGCCGGCGAGGGCGGCAACAATGATCGCCCAAAGTGTGCGGTCCAACGGCATGGCTCTGAGTTCGGCTGCCTCGTTGAGCATGGTGCTCCTCTGATCGCTAAGAGTGGCCTGCACCGGCCGCTACGTCCTCTTGCCATGATCGCCAAAGCCGTTGGTCCGGGCGAGACTCGTGCGCGCATGGTCTGTGACGTGATCGTGTCATCAGGACACCGGAATCCTGTCGTGTGCCGCATTGTCTGTAGGTAGGACACTGACCTTGTTGGGGCAGCGCATAGCGCAGCCGATGTGCTTGCCCCGATGGTCTCGTTGCCGAGGTCGTTCTGCCCGCAGTCGCCGTTACTGACATGGAGAACAAGAATGCGGCAATCAAACACGCCTCCGGGGCCCAAGCGGACATGGCTGACGGTGATCGTTGCGGCGTCGAGTCGCTTCGGACTCCTCTCGCGTTCGCAGGACCGCTCTCGCTAGCACGTGAGCGCGTGGACTAATGGGCGACCGATCTCGGCGCGCAGGTCGAAGGCGCGGCAGCCTCCCGGCATGTGA
>JBDNHG010000769.1:0-6936 GCA_041688925.1 Acidimicrobiales bacterium
CCGAGTTGGTGATCCTGCACCCGAGCGAGGTGCCACACGAGCCAGCCGATGCTGTTCGTTCCCTCGGCAGGCACGCGGCACAGCTGGTCTGTGTTCAATCCTGACGCGGCACGGCGCGCCAAGGGCGGCACCCGGCCATAGAGATCGAGCAACAGATCATTAACGTCCATAACCCGATTCAACCACGCAGCGACCTGCCACACCTTGCCGGCGCGAGCTGACATTGGGGTCTCGTGCGGCTGCGAGATCCGTTGTCGCAAGGCTGGCTCCAGGTGGTGGCAGCTTCCCAGCCTGCGAACAGGGGAGTAGACGCGACCGGCTAAAGGCCCAGACGTTCGCGTTCGGCGGTGATGATGAGTTGTTCGGTCACGGTGTCGCTTGCGCCCGTGATGGCCTGCACGGCTTCGGCGCTGGTGACGTCGATGGCGCCAGGGGCGGCGTCGCGCAGATCGCTCTCACGGACATAGTTGGCGAACAGCGCAGACTTCTGGGCGAGCACCTCGACCATTCGTTCGTCGACGCTGTCTTCGGTCAGCAGTCGGTGCACCTCAACCGGGCGGATTTGGCCCATGCGATGGCAGCGGGCGATGGCCTGTTCCTCGGTGCTCGGCTTCCACTGCGGCTCGGTGATGATCACGACCGACGCGGTCTGGATGTTCAGGCCAATACCGCCAGCCTCGATCTGGCTGACCAGCACACACGGCTCGGTGCTGGCGGTGAAGCGGTCGACGATGGCCTGGCGTTCGCCAGCCGGCACCGACCCGGTGATTTGCCCAATGGCCTGCCCGCCGAGCGCCTGGCTGACCCGGTCGAGCACGTCTCGGAAGTACGAGAAGACGATGACCTTGCGATTGTTGCGCACCGCTTCGGCCACGATCTCGAGCAGACGAAACAGCTTTGGCGAATCACCGGCGTTTGGTGTCATGAAGGCTGCTCGTCGCATCGCCATGAAGTTGCCGCTCGCTACGGCAGCTCGGTAGGCGTCGAGTGAGTTGCCATCGAGCGTAAGCCACTCGGCGGTCTCGATCTTCTCTGGCAGTTCGTCGAGCACGTCGTCTTGATTTCGACGCAGATACACCGGTGCGACCTGCCGGCGGAATGCGTCGGCGCCCGATAACCCGGCAGCGTCATCGATCGTGTCGGCGATGTCTGGTCGCACCATGGCGACGAGCGACCGAAACTCTGCGACTCGATTCTCCATCGGCGTGCCCGACATGAGCATCGTGTAACTCGGCTGCACCAGCCAGTTCTTGACCGCCTGCGTTCGCTTGGCATCGGGATTCTTCACATAGTGCGCCTCGTCGACAATGATCGCTGCAACATCGATCGACGGAATGTCCAGAAGTCGCATGGTGCCAAAGGTCGTGATCGCAACACCTCCCTTGTCGGCCCACCCCGCCGAGCGCTGTGCACGCTCGGGGCCGTGCAGCCGCCAGATGAGGTCGAGCTGGGTATGACGAGCCGTCTCGTGTTCCCAATTCGCCAACACGCTCGCCGGGCACACCACCAGGAAATGCGTGTACCCCTGCGCCCGAAGATGGCACAGCACCGCCAGGGCTTGGATTGTCTTGCCCAGACCCATCTCGTCGCCCAAGATCGTGCGCACCTGAGCCAGCGCGAACTGGGCGCCGAATGCCTGATAGCCACGCAGCGAGACGTTAAGCAGGCTCTGGTCCAGCTCGATGGCAGTGATTCGCTCGACGAGTTCAGCAGGAAGGAAGCCACGTGCCGCTTCTGAGTCGTCGACGCCAGACAGCTCGGCGACCAGTCCGTTGAACTCGACCGGTTTCGACTGGTACAGCTGCCACCCGTCGACCGGCCGATCGAGCTCAGCCACGGCCGCAGTTGCGTGTTGGAGTCGTTCGTCGAAGGCACCAGTGGTCGCCGACGCGAGCGCTTCGGCGATACGAGTGAAGGCTTGCTCGGATTGCTGCCTGCGATGGCGGCCGGTGAAGAGCCGACGTACACGCTTGGTTTGCAGCCGAGCGGGTCCAATGTCCTGCGCGATCGCGTTTCGCAGCGCCCACAGCTGCGGCTCAATCGGATCGATCGCGGTGCGAATAACGTTCAGCCGGTGCACCGATTGCAGCAGCGCTTTCTGCAATGGCGGCCGGGTCTCGACGTCGAAGCGCACCCTGGCTGCGGCCCGAATCGCCTGGGTTAGTTGCTCGGCGGCTGCGATCAGCTGGGCCGACGTCTTCGGCCCGACACCCCGAATTGCTTCGATCCGAGCGCGCCCGGCGTGGCGCACATCGGCCACGGATCTCAGGCCGGCATCGTGAACCAGCCCAACCCGAACTCGGCCTTCGGTCGCATCTTGCAACGCGTCGACCGGCAGTGCAGCGAGCTGCAGGTGAACGTCAGACTCGATCGCAGCGGCGTAGTCACGCCTCGCCTGCTCATCGGCATGGGCCCGCGCACGGATCAGTGAGTCGGCGTCGTTCAGTAACCCTTCGGCAAGGGCGAGGACATCGCCAGCGTCCATGTGCTCGGTCATCAAAAGCTTGGGCCGCCCGCTCGGTCAGAGCGCTCTGCCAAACACCCCGACACAAGCCCGACTCGCATGCAACGACTGTAGAACGAACGTGTACCGGCGGGCACCACCGACTGCGCAACGTCAGTCGTGTTGGCTCACGACGTCGATGATGTCGTCGCCATAGTTCTCGAGTCGTGCACTGCCGATGCCATGGATGGCCAGCAACTCTGCGTCGTTAGTTGGCCGTGCGATCGCTATCTCTCGCAGCGTTGCGTCGGTACACACGACATAGGCGGGCACCCCTGCGGCGGTTGCGGTATCTATACGCCACGCACGCAATGCTTCGAACACCACCTCGTCGTCGGGGTCAAGCGCAACTTCGTCGGATTGCGCTGAACCGGCGGCGGTCTCGAGAATCTTCAGCACCTCGCGGGCCTTGAAGTACATCCTGGGGCCCGACTCGGTACTGACCAGCACTTCCTCGTCGGTGCGGCTGACGATTCGACCTTCGTAACCGCCCGAGATCGACACGAGGTCGCCAACACCAGCCTCGTCGGTCTGCCGTTTGCTCGATGCTGCTCGTCGTGCGCTGCCGCGGGCTGGCCGCGGCTCGGCCACCCGTTCAGACGCCGGTGCCGGCGGCGGGGCAACCATCGTGAGTTCCCGCAGGAACGAGCTCGGTCGCTCGTGGTCGGCGAGCACAACGAGCTCGTCGCTGCACCGCGTGATCGCAACATGGAAGATGCGTCGCTCTTCCTCGAGATCGTCGCTGAGCCGATGGGGAATCGCTCCGGCGTCGGCACCGAAGACGATGACCTTGGGCCACTCCATGCCCTTGACGCGATGGATCGAGGAGATCGTCACGCCGTCGGTGCTGGCCGGCCGTTCCATAGCTTGGCTGAGCCACTGCTCAAACGTGCTCAGATCAGGATGCAGGGCAGCGGCGCGCTGGATTGCAGCGAGGTCGTCTTCATGACTGGGCTTGGACGTTGACCTGCCGCTGCGGTCGAATGCCTGGGCCGACGATATGAGCCCTGCGGTATCGAGCACCGCAGCGACCGCCTTGCGTGAATCACCGGAACGCGCCGCTCGAACAACCTTGGCGATGTCCTCGCAGAAATCGAGCCACTTGGCTTCGTGCCGGGCCTTCATCTGAGTAGAAGCGTCTCGCAGCTCATCGAGCGACAACCGTGAAGGCAGCCGAGTGTTGTTGGCAACGCCATTGAGCCCGCGGCCGGGGCGGCGGATTGCTTCGCGAATGTCTGCTGCCCGCAAGTCGCTCGGCTCTTGCGCCATGCGGAGCCAGGCAAACAATGCCCTGACCATCGAGCGTTGCACCGATTGAAGGCCGATCTGATCATGCGTGGGAATACCGCGCTCGACCAAAACAGCCTTGACCGGGATCAGGCTGGCGTTGACTCGAGCCAGCACGGCGATGTCGCTGGGGCTGGTGCCGGCCTCAATCCATTCTTCGATTCGGTCGGCTGCATCGAGCGCCATCTCACCGCTGACACCAGGCATGACTCTGAACGCATCGGCGTCTTGTCGAGCCCGCGGCCCAGGGCTGATCGCTTTGTCGACTCGCACCCGATTCCACGACAACAGGTTCGTCGCTGCCGCCACGACCGGCGCCGGGCAGCGATAGTTGGTCTCGAGCGCATAGTTCGTCGCCCCCGGAAACCACTCGTCAAACTCGGTAAGGAACCGAGGGTCGGCGCCGCTGTATCCGTAGATCACCTGATCGTCGTCGCCGACGCCATAGACCTGCAACCGAGGCGATGCAAGCAGGCGCAGCAGCAACACATAGGCCGGCGTGAGATCCTGGAACTCGTCGATCAGCAGATGCCGGCACCGACGCTGCCACTTATGTCGTAGCGCTGGATCTCGCAGCAGAACCTCGATGGCTCCGTAGATCTGCTCGGCATGGTCGACGCTGCCCGACGCGTACAGCCGTTCGCGGTACGGGCCGAAACATGCGGCGAAACCCTCGAGATCATCACCATCGCTCTCGACCCATTGCGGACTCTGGAGGCCAAGGCGCACCTGGTCAAGCGCTTCGAGGTAGGGCGCCATGGGGTCGGTGTTCGCCCGATGCTGCACGTGAACGAGGTCGTCTAACAATCGGCGCTGATCCGCCTCGCCCAGCAGCGACAGGTTCGGGTGAGCATCTCGAAGGATCTGCCAGCCAAGCGAGTGCACCGTGCGCACCGTTTGTTTCGGGGCTCCGGCTCGTTCGCGCAACTCATCTGCGGCGCGCTTGTTGTACGCGACGGCAATAACCGACTCGGCAGCCACGCCACGATCATCCAGAAGATGACGCAGCCTGGCCGACATCGTGCGAGTCTTCCCCGAGCCTGCGGGGGCAATAACGCGTGCTGCGCCAGCCAGATGCAGCGTTGCCGCTCGTTGGTCGTCGGCCAGCTCGTTGTCTGGCGAATGCACAGGCCGGTCGATTCTCGTCAACCGACCGAACTCGAGTTCCTCACCCGAGATGATGGCGTGATCAACCGGCGCAATCGCTCCGCTCGGCCCACCATCGACCCAGGCCGGCATGCCGTCGCCGAGCACGACATCTGCTGGCCCACCCTCCTCGCATCCAGGAAGTTGCAGCGCCCGCTTGTTGAGCCACCACTTGGCCTCGCCATTGCGCAAGTCGTAGTTGTTCGCAAACAGCAGCATATTCAGCCGTTCGCCAGTAAAGAGGAAGTCCGGCTCGACGCTGAACACCTTCGCAGTATTGGTTTGGGACGCGGGGAAGAACTTCTGATGATCGAGTGACCAGGTCACGACCACGGGATGCCGTCCCGCCCACGCCGAATGCAACTCGGTGATCCACAGCTCGAGCGCGTCGGGATCGTCGACGAGCGCTTGAGTCAGAGCGAGTGACTGGCAGCCACGGAATCGCTCGGGCACGTCGTCGCCGTCATTGACGACAATGCCACGGCCCAGTTCCTTCGGGTGTAACAGCCAGGACACCAGATGAACCTATCGAGTCGTCGGTCGCGTCGATGGCCGAACCCGGCTGAGAATGAATCGAAAGCGTCCTGATCTCAGAGTGGCTCGGCGCTAACGGCTACCGGTCTCGTCGCTCAGGCCTCGGCGTCGAGCTCAGCAAGGCCCGCCCCCGCTGCGCTCGTGTCAAGGTACGCGCCCGATTCCAGATCACGCTCGGTTGTTTCACTTGTCGCTGCCGCCAACGCCGACTCGGTTCCAACCGCGAGCGGGTGTGCCAAACGAGCCCGCCAGAGTCATGCAGAATGATGCGATAGATTTCCTGTCACCTACGGGGAGTATGCGATGGCATGTGATGTTCATTTGGAAGTTGTTCGTGAGCTCTCTGATGCGCTCGTCGAGGCGCAGAAGCCGATCCTCATTCTCAACTCGGTCAAGTGGACCGATGATGTGCGCCAGCGGTTCTTCGCCGACGGAGCCGAGCGCCAGCCCGCGGTCGATGCTGCCTTCTATACCAACGAGCGTGGTCTTCGCTTCGACGCCGATGACAAGCGCGCCGAGCTGGGGGCACTGGATGTGCGTGTCACCAACGCGCTCGGCACCAGCGCGATCGGGCAGCTGCTGACCGGACGAATACACGGCTATCTGTCGGTGATCGACATGCTCGAGGCCGCGGCACCGCGGCATTCAGCGAGATCTCCGCTGAGCTCTACGGTTCAGTCGACGATCACCTGCACGCCAACGGGCCGTCCCTAGCCGAGCTCGCCGAGGTGCTCGATCACGCGCTGGCCAACATCTCGAACAGTCGGTGGGAGCCTCCCGAAGATCGTTGTTTCACTGCCGCTGAGGGTGTGCAGATCTTGTCCGACCGGCTTACGCCGCTCTGCGGGCTCAACGAGATCACCGTGAAGCTCGACGATGGCATCGTGGCTGACGCCGCGGCCGGCAGTGACTACATCAAGCTGCGCGAAGACGCGATCTTCAGCGAGCGTTCGCTGCGGGTGCTCGAAGTGCACGAGGGTTGGGTGCACGTCGCAACCAGCATCAACGGACGCCGCTAGCCATGGTGCACGTTCCTCGCCAAGGGCACGCCGTCGACCACCGTCACCCAGGAAGGCCTCGCCGTCTTCACCGAGATCACCACGCTGTCGTCGACGCCAACTCGGCTGCGCAAAATCAGTCGCCGCATGCAGGCCATCGCCATGGCCCAAGACGGCGCGACGTTCCTCGATGTCTACCGCTGGATGCTCGATCGAGGCCTGGAAATCGACGACGCCTGGTCATCGAGCGTGCGAGTGTTCCGGGGGAGCACGCCGACGCTTGGCCCGTTCACCAAGGACCTCGTCTACGGTCGCGGCTTCCTCGAGGTATACAACGTCATCCGCCTCGCCGCCCGACTCGGACGACTCGAGCTGCTTCCATTGCTGTTCGTGGGCAAGATTTCGGTGCACGAACTCGGCCTCATAGCGCAGCTACACGCCGAGGGTTTCATCATCGACCCGCCGATC
>JBDNHG010000770.1:0-3920 GCA_041688925.1 Acidimicrobiales bacterium
CTACTGGCTCGCCGGACGATCGCTGCGACCGGCGCGGCTGGCCATGGCCCAACAGCGTGACTTCATCGCCGACGCGGCCCACGAGTTACGCACGCCACTTGCCGTGATCCAGGCGTCGGCTGGTCACACACTCAGCCGTGAACGAGACGGCGACGCATACCGCGAGGCGCTTGGCGAGATTCTTGCCGCAACGACGCGGGCTGGGTCCTCGGTGAGCGAACTGCTCGAGCTGGCCCGGCTCGATGCCGGCCAGGCACAACCTCGGCTGGCTCCTCTGCGCTGCGATCTCTTGCTCGAAGAGGTCGCCGCCTCGATTCGTATGGACAACTCGGTCGTCGAGGCCGAGGTCGGCGAACCAATTGTTGTGGCCGCCGACTATGGCCTGTTGCGCCAAGTGCTCGAAACGCTGGCCCGCAACGGCACGGCTCGGGCATCGCACGTGTCAATGAAAGCCCGCCCCCAAGGCAAGAACGTCGTGATCGAGATCGCCGACAACGGTCCCGGGTTCGACGACAGCGTGCTGCCATTCGTTTTCGATCGCTTCCGCCGCGGTGACAGCCTGGGCGAGCGGTCTGGGCATGGCGATCGCCAAGAAGATCGTCGAAGCACACGACGGCAAGATTGCAGCCGACAACGCCGCCGATTCAATCGGCACGTCAACCGGCGCGGTGGTGGCCATCACCCTGCCCCTTTCCCCCGACCCCCGCTAAATCCTCTAACCCCTGGCATCTGTGACCCTCAGCGTTGACTATGTAGACCTACAGGGTCACAGATGCACGCCAGCGGGTGGAGACCAGACGAGTTTTGGCGGGGGTGCGACGAAGGTCGCTAGAGGGCCGGGCCTGCGGAGCCCGGAGTTACAGCGCGTCGAGGGTGGTGCCAAGGGTGTCGACGGTGCGGTCGATGTTTTTCAGCTTGTCGAGGCCGAACAAGCCGAGGCGGAAGGTCGAGAAGCCTTCGGGTTCGTCGACCTGCAACGGCACGCCGGCCGCGATCTGCATGCCTTGGGCGGCAAAGGCGGCGCCTGACTTGATGTTGGGGTCGGTGGTGTAGCTGACGATCACGCCGGGTGCGCCGAAGCCGTCGCCGGCGACGCTCTTTATGCCGCGGTCGGCGAGCAGTGCACGTACCCGGTCGCCGAGTTCTTGCTGGGCGGCCTTGACGTTTTCGTAGCCGAATGCCTTGGTTTCCATGATCACGTCGCGGAGATCGCTGAGCGCATCGGTCGGCATGGTGGCGTGGTAGGCGTGGCCGCCATTGAGATAGGCGCCCATGATCGAATGCCATTTGGCGAGGTCACACGAGAAGCTGGTGCTCTTGGTGTCGGCCATCCGTTCGACGGCCAATTCACTGAGCATGACGAGGCCGGCACACGGTGATCCGCTCCAACCCTTTTGTGGGGCAGAGCACAAGATGTCGACGCCCAGTGCCTGCATGTCGACCCAGATGGTTCCGGACGCAATGCAGTCGAGTGCGAACAGTGCACCCGCCTCGTGGGCGGCCGCGCCCACCGCTGCGATGTAGTCGTCGGGCAGGATCATGCCGGACGACGTTTCGACATGGGGTGCGAACACGACGTCGGGTTTCTCGGCTGCGATGGTGGCAACAACCTCGTCGATAGGGGCGGGAGCGAATGACGGTGATGTGGCGTCGCCGTCGGTGCCGCGCGCCTTGAGCACGATCTCTTCAGATGGGATATCGCCCTGTTCGAAGATCTGCGACCAGCGGTAGCTGAACCAGCCGTTGCGCAGGACCAGTGCCTTCTTGCCAGTCACGAACTGGCGGGCGACGGCTTCCATACCAAATGTGCCACTGCCCGGCACCACTACTGCTGAAGCAGCGTTGTACACCGAGGTCAGCTCGGCATGGATGTCACGCATCACCTGCTGGAACGACTGCGACATGTGGTTGACCGCACGGTCGGTGTATACGACCGAATATTCGATCAGGCCATCGGGATCTACATCGGGCAACAAGCCGGGCATGGTGGATCTTTCTTGGTTTTGACCGTCAGGTCAGAGCATCGAGCGGAGCCACATAGTCATAATCGAGTGCCTCGGCCACAGCAAGATCGGTGACCTTGCCACCGGCCACGTTAAGGCCATTTCGCAGATGTTCATCAGCGCTCAATGCGGCTTTTGCTCCATTGTTCGCCAGTGCCAACGCGAATGGCAGCGTCTCGTTGTTCAGTGCGTAGGTCGAGGTTCGCGGCACGGCCCCCGGCATATTCGCGACGCAGTAGTGCACGATGTCGTGCACCAGGTAGGTCGGATCGTGATGGGTTGTGGCGTGTGATGTCTCCATACAGCCACCCTGATCGATGGCGACATCGACCAGCACGCTTCCCTTGCGCATCTCCTTGACCATGTCTTCGGTAACGATCTTCGGCGCCTTGGCCCCCGGGATGAGCACCGCGCCGATGACGAGGTCGGCGTCGACGACGAAGTCCCATGTGGTGGCGGCATTGCTGTGCACCGTGCGCAGATTGGTGCCAAACCGCTTGGCGAGTCGGTCGAGCGCCTCACCGTTGCGGTCGAGCACGGTCACATCGGCACCCATGCCGACGGCCATTTCGATGGCATTCTCGCCCACGACCCCGCCGCCGACGACCACGACCTTGGCCGGTGGAACGCCTGGCACCCCGCCAAGCAACAAGCCCGCACCACCTTGGGACGATTCGAGATGATGGGCACCGGCCTGGATGCTCATTCGTCCGGCGACCTTTGACATCGGCGCCAACAGCGGAAGTCCGCCCCGTGGCGAGGTGACCGTCTCGTATGCGATGCAGGTTGCGCCGCTGGCGATCAGGTCGGCGGTCTGGTCAGCGTCAGGTGCCAGATGCAGATAGGTGAAGAGCAGGTGGCGGGGTGTGAGCATCGCCCGTTCGATCGCTTGTGGTTCTTTCACCTTGATGATCATCTCGGCTTGGTCGAACACGACGCTGGCGTTGGCCACGATGCGGGCGCCTGCGGCCTCATAGTCAGCGTCATCGGCGCCGATACCAACACCAGCACCGCTTTGCACGACAACATCGTGACCGTGATTTGTCAGCTCGTTGGCGCTCGATGGCGTGAGCCCGACGCGACGTTCGTCGGACTTGATTTCAGTGGGAACTCCAACAATCACGATGTAACGACTCCTGTTCGACGGGCGGTGCGAGGATGGTAGAACACATCACGATGTCGATGTCGTGCGTACGCTGCCGTCGGGATGAGCTTTTGCGCATGAATCATGTGCACCGACGCACCGATGCGCAAGACTCTTGCGGTGATTGACCTCGATAGGCTCGATACCGCGATCCTCGATGAACTGCAAGCCAACGGGCGTATGACCAACGCCGAACTCGGCGAACGGGTCGGCCTCTCGCCGTCAGCGGCCCTGCGACGCGTTCGTCGACTCGAAGATCTAGGCGTCATCGAGCGGTATGTCATGCTCATCAATCCAGTGGCAATCGGGCGGACCGTCTCTGTTTTCGTCGAAGTTTCGCTCGACTCGCAGGCCGAAGAAGTACTCGATGAGTTCGAGGCAGCTATCGCACAGACGCCCGAGGTCATGAGTTGCCATCTCATGGCCGGCGATGCCGACTATCTGGTGCACGTCGTCTGTGTCGATGTTGCTGACTATGAACGCATCCATCGTCTGACGCTTGCGAGCCTGCCGCATGTTTCGCGGCTGCGAACCAGCTTCTCGATCCGCGAAATCTGCCACCGCACAAACTTCCGCCTGTGACCAGCGCAAGAACGATCGGCGAAGCTAGGAGCCTGCTTCGTCGACGACCACCCAACTAGGAGACCGCAGTGGCATCGAGTCGAGCGACTTCGGCATTGAGCAGCGCTACAGGCTGTTCGGGGCCGTCGACGGTGACCACGAACACCTTGCCATTGCGCAGATCGAGCCGTATTCCGGGACCGGCGCGATGC
>JBDNHG010000771.1:0-3512 GCA_041688925.1 Acidimicrobiales bacterium
CAATGATCTCCAGATGCAACTCGCCCATTCCGGCGATCACCAACGGAACATACGGCATTGTTCCGAACGACCTGGACATGAACTGGGCAATCGAGAACATTTATGCACCACTTGTTGAAGCGCACGCGGTGACTGGCCCGGGCGCCGGATTGTCCGACCAGGAGACCGAGGCGTTTTGGCCTCGAGTCGAAGAATGCTCGGACCAGGCCAACCAGGAGATACGCCTCCAACCTCAGGTTTCCCCTGAGTTGTCTGACGCACTGTCTGGGTTAAACGACCGGATCGCGAGCGACCCACGCTCTGTAACCGCCTTGGCGGCGTGGTCTCGTTGCATGCACGACGCCGGACCGGAGTACGCAGACCCTGACGCGGCACACTCCGCGTTGACGAGGGAGTTTGGTCTGCTTCGGCCGTCAGCGGTCGAGCTTCCCGACGACGTCCAGGCCGCGATTCGGGCGCTGGTGGACTCAGATCCCGACGAGTTGCTACGACTCGTTCGTGAAACTGGGTCTATCGACGGCCGTCTGTTTGAGCTACAGGAACGTGAACGCTCGGGCGCTGCTCTCGACCTGAGTTGTCGCGGACCACTCGGAGAAGTTCTCGTGACAGTTCGCAATGAGTATCAGGGCACGTTCATTGAGGAACACGCAAGTCTGATCGAACCGAACGACCCACCGGGGTAGGAGAAACGCTGTGATCAGGCTCGCGTGGCGATTACGGTCGGCGAGCGACGTGCCGTACGACCACCCCCAGAGGTGGTCAACGAACAGCACTTCTCGTGGCGAAATGGGCCACACCTGTGAAGGCCGAGGGGTGTCGACAGTGCCCTTGCATCTCAACCTGGTGCATGCCGAGATTGGTGAAGGATGTCTACACGAGCTGGATCGGCAAGGGTCACGGGGTCAGATCTCAAACACTTCGATCAGGCCATCAAGGTGTGCAAAGTCGTCGGCATTGCGGGTGCAGAGGGGCAGTCCCGAAGCGGACGCGACCGCTGCGATCAACAGGTCGACAGCGCGGGCGCCTCGCGCCTTACGGCCGGCGGCTGCCACTGCGGCATAGACCCGGCCATAGGCTCGCGATGCTTCGGCGTCGAAGGGCAACGGGTCGAACGCGGCCTCGGTTCTCTGAAGTCGATCCTGTCGGCGGGCGCGCTCGTCAGGGTCGTTGGTGGCATGGGGGCCTGCTGCAAGTTCTGCCAGCGTGATGGCGGTGATCGCCACTTCGTCAGGCAGACGATCTGGTTCGATCGTGTCGAGGTCGATGATGACGCTGGTGTCAAGGATTCCTCTGGCGACCCGATCTCTAGCCACGGGGTTCGATGCCCTGATCGACATGCGCGTCGAGATCACGTCGGAATTGATCGCCATCGATCGGTGGCGCGTTCCGGAACATGGCGACAGCGGTTTCGGCCTTCACGAAGCGGTGACGGCGAAGCGGGCTGAGCTCGCCCACCGGCACGCCGTTGCGGGTCACGACAAAGGTCTGCCCTTCGTCTAGTTGGCGCATGATCTCACCACTGCTATTGCGAAGCTCGCGCTGGCTAATCGTTTGACTCATGTCCCGACTGTAGCACGGTGTGCTACGACGATGTAAGGGGCGGCGATGTAACGGGCATCGACCGATATATCTCGGCGAGCTTTGCGACGCCCTGTCTGATCTGGTCGTGCGTTGGAGAACCGAAACAGAGCCGGAGCCGCTGTTTGCCCCATTCCGAGTCGCTCGACCAGCCTGCGCCTGGCGTGAACTCGATGCCAGCGTCCGCGGCTGCACCGTGGAACAGCGCCGTGTCGGTGCCATCAGGGAACGTCAGCCAGACATAGATGCCGCCCATGGGCGGCTCGACGTGAACTTCGGGGCCGAATTCGTGGCGGACGGCTTCGACCATCGTCTGAGCTTTCGTCCGCAGCGCGGTGATCAGGCGCTCTACATGGTCGTCGAAGTTGTTGGGACAGAACTCGGCGAGTGCGAGTTGTTCCAACGAGCCGGTCCCGGCGTCGTTCTTCAGCGCCAGCAGCTGTTGGATCACCGGCTGATCAGCAATGATGTACCCAACGCGCAGCGCCGGGGCAACCGACTTCGAAAAGCTGCCGCAATAGATCACCAGGCCGCCCGAACCGTCCAAGGCCCGGAGAGAAGGCGGCCTTTCACATCCCCACGTGAGATCGGCATAGCACTCATCCTCGAAGATCGCCAGGTTGTGCTGGCGAGCCAATTCGAGAAGCGCCTTACGCCGATCGAGTGGCATCACGGTGCCGGTTGGATTCTGCACGGTCGGAATCGTGTAGAGGTAGCGAGCCCTCTTGCCTTGTGCAGCGAGCCCCTCGAGCACACGTTCGAGGTGGTCGAGTCGGATGCCCCCAGCATCTAACTCGATACCGATGTACTCAACGCCGTGCTGCGCCAGTCTCGAGATCATTCCGCCGTAGGTCGCCTGCTCGATGAGCACGGTGTCGCCGGGGGACAGCATGGCCTTATTGACCAAGTCCAGCGCCTGCAAAGATCCCGAGACCATCAACACATTGTCCGGGTCGCCATCGATGCCGGCCCGGGCGCCGAGACCTGCGATGACAAATTGGCGCAACGGTTCGTAGCCGAGTGGAGAACCGCCCAGGTTGTAGAACGCAAGGTTGCTTCCTTCGCGTCGCAGCGCGTTGACCAGCGCCTCGGCCAGCCCGCTGAACGGCACGCTCGCCGCGTCGTTGTTGCCGCCGACGAAGCTGTAGTCAGGCGCTGGTGTCCACGGTCCGGCCGCTGCCGGAAGATCTGAACGCATAGCGTCCAACATGTCGAAGCTCATGCTCACACCCTTGCATGTGGGCGCCTGCACCACATCGCCCCGCAAACGAAGACCCGACGCACCGCCATCATCGCTGCTTTGTGAAACGTCGCACGGAGTGTGGTGCTCTGGCTGCAAAGTCAGCTCGGCAATTGCCTCCTACACTTGCGACATGGCTAAACGGAAGCGCAAAGGCGGCACTGCGGTGCTGGCTCCGCCCTCGAGTCCGCCGGTGGTGCAAGGTCTTGTTGGGCCTCGTCGCACGGTGCCGGCGTCGGTCCCTCGACCGCCCTACGCACTCAGCGGCGACCCAGGCCCATCGGTGTCCAACGTCGTGCGAACAGCCGATGAGATCGCCGCCATGCATCGCGCTGGCACTGCGGCAGCCGAAGTACTGATGATCGCCGGATCCATGGTCGCTCCTGGAGTCACCACCGATGCAATCGACGCTCGGGTCCACGACGAGACGGTGGCCCGCAACGGCTATCCGAGCCCGCTCAATTACCGGGGCTTCCCCAAGTCGGTGTGTACCTCGATCAACGAGGTCATCTGCCACGGCATCCCCGACAGTCGCCAGCTTCGCGACGGTGACATCATCAACATCGATGTCACGATCTTCCTCGATGGCGTGCACGGCGACACGAGCTGTACCTTCCTCGTTGGCGACGTCGACGATGTTTCGACGCTGCTTGTCCGCGAAACCCGCCAGTCGATGTATGACGCGATCGACATC
>JBDNHG010000772.1:0-3556 GCA_041688925.1 Acidimicrobiales bacterium
CCAACAGATCGCGGACCTCGACGTCCGCTGAGACACGACGCTTCCATCGATGTCTCAACATCACTAGGCCAACCCCTCGGCTCTCGGATAGCCTGCCGCCGTGACTTCTGCCGGTGTTCGGATCTGCGCTATCGCCGGTGGTTCCGGCGCCGGCAAGACAACATTGGCCTTCAAGCTGCTCGACCGCCTCGGCAATCAAGGCGCACACCTGACGATCGACTGGTATTACCGCGATCTATCGCCTCTGACTGCGGCCGAACGAGCCGTCGTGAACTTCGACCATCCCGATTCACTCGAGGTCGAGCTATTCGCCGCACATCTTGCTCAGCTCCAGGCGGGCGTGCCGGTTGAAGCGCCCATCTACGATTTCGCAACGCACAGCCGCAGGCCCGAGACCCAACACATCGAGGCCCGGCCAGTCATCGTCTGCGAAGGCATCCACCTCTTGGGGCTCGAACCGGTGCGAGAGCGTTGCGCGCTCTTGGTCTTCATCGATGTCGACGCCGAGTTGCGCTTGGCTCGCCGCATACGTCGCGACGTCGCCGAGCGGGGCCGCACCGAGGCCAGCGTTCGCGAACAATGGCTTACGACCGTTGCCCCAATGCACGACCGCTTCGTCCAGCCCAGCTGTGCTTTCGCTGACCGCGTCGTTGGCGTCGACGAAGATCTCGACACGGTTGCGGACGAGCTGTTCGCACGCTTGAGCAGCGCCGCCGCAACTCGGCAACCTGTCAGGTAGCCACAGGTCCGGCGACAACACCTCGATCGTGCAATGCGGCGACTTCGGTCGGCGACAGGCCGAGTAACTCTTCGAGTACCTGGTCGGTGTCGGCTCCCAAGATGGGCGCGGGCGGCACCACAACATCGTCGTCGGCTCCGAACCGCAGCGGCGAACCAGCGCTGAGCACCGAGCCCACGCCGGGCTGGTCGACCCGTTGGAACATCGGGTTCGCCGTCGAGCATCGCTCGTCGTTTTGCACCATGCCGAGGAAGTCGTTGTATTTGCCCCAGCAGCACCCGTTCTTGTCGAGCGCTGCGGCCACCTGGGCCATCGGCGTGCGAGCGGAATACTGCTCGATCAGAGCGAAGAGACGGTCACGGTGATTGAAACGCTCGCCTTCGTCAGAGAAGTCAACGCCGAGTTCTTGTTCGAGCGCCGCGACCTGGGCACTGGTTCCGGTCGCCTCGAGCATGCCGTTCCACTGCTTGATACTGATAGCGACCACGATGAACCGCTGCCCGTCGCTGGTCAAGAAGTCGCGGCCGAACGCTCCGTACAGGTCGTTGCCGAGTCGGGCGCGCTGTCCGCCCAATATCTCGGCCTCGGCGACGTGGCCGAGATTGGCGACGGTCGACATCGCCACATCGGCCAGGGCAAGCGTTACCAGTTGACCGGTGCCCGTCGCTCGTCGGTGACGGTCAGCAGCGAGCAGACCCAGCGCGGCCTGCTGACCGCAGATGACGTCCCATGCGGGCAGCACATGATTTACCGGCGCATCGCTGTCGACGGGACCGGTCGCCATTGGATACCCAACAGCAGCATTGACCGTGTAGTCGACTGCCGTCGAGCCGTCAGGATTACCGGTGATGGCGACCATGATGACGTCATCGCGTTGCTCACGCATCGACTCATAGCTCAGCCAGCCGCGGGCCGGAAAGTTCGTGAGGAACATGCCAGCGTTGTCGCCTGGCGCGCCAACAAGTCCCTGCACCAGGTCCCGTCCTTCAGGGCTGCGCAGGTCGATCTGGATCGACCGCTTTCCTTTGTTCAACGAGGTCCAATACAACGAGGCCCCACCCGGTGCCAGCGGCCAACGGGTGTAGTCGATGCTTCCTCCGATCGGGTCGAACCGGATGACGTCAGCGCCGAGCAGTGCCAGGTGCATCCCTCCGGACGGAGCAGCCACAAACGCTGACCCTTCGATGACCCGCATGCCGCTGAGCATTGTTGACATGGATTCTCCTCATGGTCGTGCCAGTCGACCGACGGCAACATGATCGCCGCACCAAGCGACGGTCATGCACGATGGTTGCACACCGGCTGCCATCGGCTCGAACCTTGCGTCGACCTTCACACAAATATGCAGCGCAAAGCCCGCCACGCTAAGCATTCGATGACCACATGGCGTGGCAGCTATGCTTCGACGCTCATGGATGCAACGGACCCGTTTGCCGATCGCAAGACGATTGACGACGCCATCGAAGCGGCATATCGCAACTCACCGTCAGCCACAGTTTTGGTGTTCAACCTCACCACGTTTGAGATCATCGACTCGCCTCCTGAGGCTCTGCTCAATCTTCCCTGGCCCGGACACGACTGCGGCGACGTCGATTCCTTACTCGACCTGTGCGACACGGCTTCAAATCGTGAGGTCATAGCGACACGCACACGAGCCCGACTCACCTCGATTGCCTCGACCACGGTCCGTAGCATCGCCGGCCAACCAACCCAGCTCACCATGTTCGCGTTCGGCCCAACGAACGACGTCACGCTGGCAATCCTCGATGCCAGTACCACCTTGCAGGTCGCCGAGGCTGCGCCGCTCAACTCGATACGCACTCGTGTGCGGTGCACAGCGACCGGCGACGTGCTCTCGGCCGAAGGGCCACCCGGATCCTATGCAAGACCCGGTATCGAGCTTGGCGCGTGGGCCGAGAAGCTGATCGCTCCAACCGATATCGACGACTATCGAGCAGCTATCACCTCGGTGCTCGAGGGCGAGCCCTATGCATCGCTCCAGGCTGCCGGCGCAGCACCCGGACTGCACTTCGGCGTAACGATCGCTCCGACGGGCGACTCAGTTCTGATCGATCTTTACGACCGATCTGGCCATGTGGCCGCTCTCGGAGCGCTTCGCCGATCACAAACCCAGTTCGACCAACTCTCCGAAACACTTCCCGTCGGCGTATTCGTCGTCGAGTCAGAAGGCCGAGTCAAGTTTGCCAGCGAGCGCCTCCGCGAAATGTTGGGGCCTCGCATCGCGACCGAGTTCGGCTGGCTCGAAAGCATCCATCCTGATGACCAAGCAATCGCATCAAAGGTGTTCGCAGAACTGCCCGAGAACCGTCACTTCAATATGGAGATCCGGGCCAAGCAAGCCACTGGCGAGTACTCATGGTCCCGATGGGTTGGTTCCGACGTGCGCAATGAGCATGGCGAACTCGAGTATGTGGTCGGCTTCGTCGAAGACATCTCCGAGTGGCGCGAACTCAACAGCAAGATTGCCTACCAGGCCAGCTTTGACGGCGTCACCGCCCTTCTAAACCGCATCAGCATCATCGACGAACTGCGCACCCGGCTCGAGGCACAAGAGCCACCAAAGATGACCGGGGTGCTGTTCATCGATCTCGATGGCTTCAAGCTCATCAACGACACGCAGGGCCACAGCGTCGGCGACATCGTTCTGCTCGAAGTAGCACAACGGTTCCGGCGGGCATTGCGGCCCCACGACCTCATCGGCCGGTTCGGCGGCGACGAGTTTGTGGTGGTAGCCAGCGATATCGCTGACGACGAAGAGGCCATGGTGATAGGTCGACGTCTACATGACATTCTGTC
>JBDNHG010000773.1:0-2802 GCA_041688925.1 Acidimicrobiales bacterium
CAAGGCTGGTACAAGGACAATCTGGCGTCGGTTGTGTCGACGCTTATGAATCGACGGTGTTCGGGTTGCGCTGATTCTGAATCTCTTCGCACTCGGGGCAGACGGGGTACTTCTTGGGATCGCGGCTTGGAACCCAGACCTTGCCGCAAAGCGCAACGACGGGTTCGCCAGTGACCGCGGATTTCATCAGTGCCTCGCCGCCGCCGATGACATAGTGCGAGAACCGATCATGGTCGCCCTCGTCGAGCTTGGCGTCGGGCGGTGCTACCTGGGTATCTGTCGACATGCCCGTGATTCTAGGGAACCCAGGGGAGAGGTGACGCATCTCTCGCAGATGTCGGCGAACGTCAAGCTGGCTACGGTGGGCCTGTGGCCGAGACGATTATGACGACGCCGCGCGGCGACAGAACACTTCTGCGGCCGTTCACGGGTCAGTCGTCGCCTTTGCGGGCCTGGTCGGCAGCAGATGAGCTGGTGCTCGACCATCTGGCCCAAACAGACCTGGGGCGCACACTCATCGTCAACGATGAGTTCGGCGCACTCACCTGCGGTCTCGCCACAAGTGACGTGACGGTGTGGACCGACTCGTCACTCAGCCGAGGGGCAATCGATGCGAACCTCGAGGCGAACGGTTTCACCCGACTCGAGCCGCACCAGTCGACCTCGGGCGATGCGCTTCCCAATGGGCCATTCGAGACGGTCATCGTTCGAGTGCCGAAGTCGACGGCGTTGCTCGATTACCAATTGGACTTGGTGGCCTCGGTGAGCTCGCCTGACACGACCATTGTCGGCACGGGCATGGTGCGACACATCCATCGCTCGACGGTTGCGGCGTTCGAACACATTGGCGAGACGACGACATCTCGGGCCACACGCAAGGCCAGACTGCTGTTCACCGTCGCTACCGGTGCTGCACCGCAACCCGCAGACCTGCCAACGGCTGAGTTCACCATCGAGTCCGGCATCCATGTAGTCGAACATCCGGGCACCTTCAGCGTCGGCCATATCGACGTGGGTTCAGCGCTCTTGCTCGAGGTGATGGCCGACCAGCCGGCGCCCCAAGCTGGAGCGGTGATCGCTGATCTTGGCTGTGGCAACGGTGTGTTGATTGCCTCGTTAGCCCGGCAATGGGCCACAAACGAACTGACCGTGGTCGCCATCGACACGTCGGACCTCGCCGTGGCTGCTGCGGCTGCGACATGGCGCCGAAACGGGCTAGGAGGCAATTTCCGAGCGGTCGCCGCTGACGGATTCACTGCGACCCATGACGACACGTTCGACGTCGTCGTCAGCAACCCGCCGTTTCATCAAGGCCACGCTATCGATAGCGGTCTCACCGACCGTCTGCTCGCCGACACAGCACGAGTCCTGCGGCCTGACGGCGTGGCCTACATCGTCGTGCAGCGCCATCTTCAGCTGCATACGAGAATGCGCCGCTGGTTCTCGTTGGTAGAGGTCGCGTCCAAACATCCCAGCCACGTCGTGCTGATCGCCCGCCACCCCCGCTGAGAACGGCCAAAGGCCAAACCCCTTGGGAAGACACGCGGGCTACCGGTTAGGTAGAAAAGTCCCCGGGAAGATACGCGACTCAGCTCGGGCAGCGTTTCGACGAGGAAAGAGTCGAAAGGCGTACTACCCGTTAGCCGACGATGACGACCTTGGAGCCGGCTGGGATCATGCCGGCGATCTGGGAGATGATCTCGTTTGGAACTCGGACGCAGCCATTGGATGCGTACTGACCCATGAGTGCGGGGTTGTTGGTTCCGTGCAGTGCAATCTTGGGAACACTGCCGCCGAAGGAGTTGAGGGCGTCAGAGTAGATTCCGAGGCTGATGAGGCGAGGCCCGTAGGCGCTGCTCGGGCCAGCCATGATCTCTTCTACCCAGCCATTGGCGCGAGGCGTTGGCGACGAGCTCTTGCCGGTCACAGCCGAGGTTGTCAGCAAGACGTTGCCGCCCTCGAACACGGTGACGGTGTTGGTCGAGACGTTGATCTGAAGCATGCGGTTCGACGAGCCCCAGTTGAACTGCGAGGTCTGTACCCAGGCTGTCGTGCCGTTCGGGCGAGCCGGCACGTACACCTTGGCCCAGGCGTCACCAGGTACACCGGCGAGCACTCGGTAGACGAGCGTGTTGCCGAAGACGGTTGGGTTCACAGCAGGAAGTGCGGTGCCGTTGAACGACGGCGTGAATATCGCACCGCCGGGGCTGGTGTGCAGCGTTGGCCGAGAGACTGTTGCAGCGAGGGTGTGTGTGAACGTGCCCCCGGCGGGAGCGTCGGCGGGGACGTTGGCGGGGGCAGCTGATATTGGCTGCGTGCCTGGCTGTGGGTTGGGTACTGCGGTTGTGGCTGGCTGTGGGTTGGGTACTGCGGTTGTGGCTGGCTGCGGGTTCGGTACCGCTGTTGCCGCCTGTAGGGGCGCAGTTGTGGGAGCGGGCTGGGCGTTGGCTGTCTGAGTCACCGTCGATGTGGATTCGGAGGTGCCCTTGTCGGCCTGGTCGCCGTCGGCGGTCGAGGCATCGGCATCGTCGTCGGTATCTTCGTCGTCGGAGGCGTCTTGGTCGTCGTCGACTTCGGGCGCTGCCGCAGGCTGGATCGAGACTGCAGCCGGCGTAGCCGTGGGCTCAGGCATCGTCACCGCGACGGTTGTCGGCACCGCTGTTGGAGGGGCTACATCGGCGAATGTGCTCACCGATTGGGCTGATTCAGTTGTGTCGTTGTTCAAATTGGTGACAACCAAAACCGCCAGCAAGCTGGCGAGAACAGCGAAGACTACGAATCCGAGGCGGTCTGCCCGCGATG
>JBDNHG010000774.1:0-4624 GCA_041688925.1 Acidimicrobiales bacterium
CGATCTCTCTGAAGTCCCTTTCATGGACTCGGCCGGTCTGGGCGCCCTCATTGGTGGCATCCGACGCAATCGTGACCACGAGGGCGAGATCGTTGTCGTTTGCGACAAGCCAGCCCTCACCCGACTGCTCCACACCACTGGTTTCGACCGCATCGTGCCGGTAACAGAAACGCTCGAGTCAGGCGTGGCCACCTTGTTGGGTGATGACGCCGAATCGTCTGACTAGTCGATGGCCCCAAACGATCAAGCCGTGGGGGGCGAGGTCATCAGCAGATCCGTCCGCCAGCTGACGCGGGCGCTTTTCGGCGCGTTGTTGCTGCTGCCGATGCTCGCGACATTTATTGGTCCGGCCGGTGCCCAAGACGACGAACCAACGTCCGAACAGGCGAACTCGGGTGTGGCCGTCGTACTGCAGGTCAGCGGGCTGCTCGATCCCTTGCTGGCCGATTTCGTGGCAGACGGCATTCAGAATGCCGATGCCGAAGGTGCTCGCGTGGTGGTGTTGCAGATGAATAGCACCGCGGCAGTGATTTCGAACGAAGAGTTGAATGAACTGGCCGACGTCATCGACGGGGCAGGGGTGCCAATAGCGATGTGGGTCGGCCCAAGCGGGGCCCGGGCAACCGGTCCGTGGGCCGAACTTGCCGGTCTGGTCGATCGCATCGGCGTCGCTCCTGGATCTCGTCTTGGTGACGCCGGCAACACTCGCCGACTCGACGACCGATTTGGTGACCTTCTTGGCCCCGCCGGTGCATTGCTGCAAAACGGCACCATTGGTGCCGACCAGGCACTCGAGCTGGGTATCGCCCCCAACGCTGCGCCAACTGTTGGCGATTTTGTGGTCAGCCTGGCTGACTTGGGCGTCGAAACCTCGGTGAGCGGCGAAGGTGAAGACGCTCGCACGGTCTCAGATACCGTCGTGCGCTTCGAGCGCCTGTCGCTGCTGTCTGGCCAATTGCACACCGTTGCAAGCCCACCAGTGGCCTACCTCTTGTTCACCATTGGCCTGGCGTTGCTCGTGTTCGAGTTCTACACCGCAGGTGTCGGTGTCGCCGGCGTTGTTGGCGCCGCCATGTTCCTGCTGGGCTGTTTCGGCTTGTGGGTCTTGCCGGTTTCGATCGTTGCGATTGTGCTGTTGGTTCTGTCGATGTTCGCCTTTTCGGTCGATGTGCAGACCGGGGTGCCTCGATTCTGGACAATCATCGGCGCGTTGGCGCTACTGGTCGGCACCGTCACGTTGTACAACGATGGCATCTCGATGTCGTGGATCCCGATGATCGTCGGTGTTGTCGGCATCACCATGATGATGGTCACCGGCATGCCAACCATGGTTCGCACGCGATTCTCGACACCAACGATTGGTCGCGAATGGATGATCGGCGAGGTCGGCGCTGCCGTCGAAGATGTCGATCCTGACGGTGTGGTCAAGATCAACGATGCCCTGTGGAAAGCCCGAACAAACCGGGCGACACCTGTTGCGGTTGGTGGGCGTGTTCGTGTTGTTGCTGTCGAAGGCTTGGTACTCGAGGTCGAACCCGAAGAAGGTGCGGCCCGCGACTACCGAGAGCGTCGATCTGACCGCTGAGCAGCAGGCTTTCCCCAGCTTGCTCCCCTGTTCACAACAAGTATGGGGGGTTATCCACAGTTCCTGTGGATAACACAGTATTCACAAGAATCCCTTGCGCACCAGGTGATCTGCCGCCTATGTTCAGGAGTTCTGAAACACAATTTAGCTTCACATCACCGGGGGGTGTCTGAGTGACAGCAGTAATGTCGGAAATGACCTGGCAACATCGGGCGGCGTGTCGAGGTCCTCAATCTCGCACGTTCTTTCCACCGCCACAAGGCGAACGGCGCCATGAACGCGCTGAACGCGAGGCACGGGCCAAAGCCATCTGTGGCCAGTGTTCTGTCATGGGCGCATGCCTTGACTATGCGGTCTCTATTCGAGAACGCCATGGCGTGTGGGGCGGTCTCAGCGAGTCCGAACGCCGCCAGGTGATCAAGGACGCCGAGACCAACTAGCCGAGCACGGCCAGAGTCCGAACAACTAGCAAACGATTAGCGCATTGGTAGCCGAGGGCCGCCAATGCGCATATCGTCGCGTCGCCGGGTCACCCCGGTCGCATCGAAGTGGGCGAGTAGCGGCAGCGCAAATTTGCGTGACGTGACCCATATCTCGCGTATGTCTGACACGGTGACGCCTTCGGGCCGTGCTGCCAACAGGTCAGCGAGCAAGTCGGCACCTTGCGCTATCGCTGCGGCCGAGAAGTACAGGCCATTGGTTTGCACGACCAAACCGCGGCGTACGAGCTCGCGGACTTCGGCGCGGTCGTATATGTCAGACGAAGGCGGCGAAAATGGGCTGGCATCGAGCGCTGCGAGGAATGGGTGGTCCTTGAGGGCGTCGGCGGCATCGATCACGCGCACATGGGTGCCGTCGATGGCGATGTCGTCGATGAAATCGATGAGTGAGCGATGTCTGTCGTCGAGTTCGGCCAACGGCAACCCCAGGCCAGTCGCTGACTCGACCCGTTCCTTGAGTGACGTGCGGGCGGCGTCGAATATTTCGTTGTCGACGACCCAGTCACCGATTGTTGGTTCGCGCCGTTCGCCCGTCAACAGGAACAACTGGTCGCTGGTGACCCAGCCCCGTTCGGTGATCACTCGGTCAACCGAGCGGTCGGGTTTGGCGTCGGCGGCCCGAGTTACGGGGTCGATGTCGAGTATTTCGCCGCCGCCGATTGTTTCGGATCGTCCGCTCTCGCGCAGGACGAAACGGTCGCCCGGCAGCATCGGGTACGCCGAGGCGAGTCGCAGCCGCACGAAGCCGCTCGAGCCGGGTGCCAATTCTTCGGGGCCGAGCACACGCAGCGCAGCGCTATGTTCGCCCGACCCGAGATACGCGACATGGGCGCCACGGCGCGACACCGAGTGGTCGAGGTCGTCGAGTACCCGCAGGCTGGCATCGAACACCTTTGTCTTGTGCCACTGACCCGCACGCACGATTACGTCGCCTCGACGTACCTGATCATGCGATAGGCCAGACAGGTTGAGCGCTACCCGGTTACCCGGTGTTATCGACTTGGTTGATCGGTGCAACGACTGGATCGCTCGCACGCGTACTGGCCGAGCGCCGGGCTCGACGAGCAGTTCGTCGTCGATTTTCAACGAGCCGCCGGTCAACGTGCCGGTCACGACGGTGCCGCTGCCTTTGGCGGCGAAGGCTCGGTCGACCCACAGGCGTGGCTGGCCGGTGTCGGCTGCTTGAGGCGTGTCGTCGAGTACCTGGTCGAGTGCGGCGCGCAGTTCATCGAGCCCGGCGCCGCTTATCGAGTCGACAGGAACCATGGGGGCATCGGCCAGAAACGAGTGCTCGAGATGTTCTGCAACATCGAGCTGCGCGAGTTCGAGCGTTTCCTTGTCGACGAGGTCGACTTGGGTGAGCGCAACGACGCCATGTGTTACATCGAGTAGCTGCAGAATGCGGAGGTGCTCTTCGCTCTGCGGCATCCAACTCTCGACCGCGCTGACAACAAACAGGCACGCATCGACTGCGCCGACGCCGGCCAACATGTTTTTCAGGAACCGCACATGGCCGGGAACATCGATTATCGCAATCGTGCGCCCGCTGGGCAGTTGGGTCGAGCCAAATCCCAGGTCGATGGTCAAGCCGCGTTCTTGTTCCTCGGCGAATCGGTCGGGGTTCGTGCCGGTCAGGGCCATGACCAGCGTCGACTTGCCATGGTCGACGTGTCCGGCCGTCGAGATGACGTGGCTGGCGCTCATGTGCCCAGCACCCGCAGCGCTACGCCAATCATGGCGTCGTGTGCGGGTTCGACCGTGCGCAGGTCGAGCAGGGTGTGCTGGTCCTGCACGCGGGCGATGATTGGTGGCTGGTGCAATCGCAGGGCGGCGGTGTGGTCGCCAACGATCGAGACACCCGCCGAGGGAACTTCGACGGTCGGCAGTGTGCCTCCGCCAGGCACCGACATCAGGTCGACCACCGTTCCGGCCTGAAGATCGGTGGCCCGTTGTCGCAGTTCGGCGGGTGTGCGAGATGCCATGCGCCAGAATGGGATGGCGTCACCATCGCGTCGCAGATATGCCATCGCCAGTTCCTGGAGAGCGCTCAAGACGAGACCACCTGGTCTGAATGCCCGGGCGAGCGGATGTTTGGCGCACTTGGCGACGAGATCGGCTCGTCCGGCAATGATGCCGGCCTGGGGGCCACCGAGCAGCTTGTCTCCAGAAAAGCAGACCAGGTCGGCGCCTGCAGCCAGCGTTTGTTTGGCGGCTGGTTCATGCTCGAGCCATGGTGGCGGGCCAGTTGTAAGCCACGGGCATGCGGCGTCGAGGAGGCCCGAGCCGATGTCGCACACGAGGGGGATGTCGAGCCTGGCCAATTCGGCGACCGTGGGGGCTTCGGTGAACCCGACGATTTTGTAGTTCGACTGATGGACGAGCAAGGCCACCGCGATGTCGGTCTCGTCGTCGGCGAGGGCATTGGCGAAGTCGCTGACGCGTGTGCGATTTGTCGTGCCGACCGAGTGGAGTCGGGCCCCGCTCTGTTCGATGACATCGGGCACCCGGAAACCGCCACCAATCTCGACGAGTTCACCTC
>JBDNHG010000775.1:0-7217 GCA_041688925.1 Acidimicrobiales bacterium
ACCGGTACCACCCGATGTTCGAGCGCATCCTCACCGAAGTTGCTTCGGGACGTATCGGCACCATCGAGCGGATCGACGGGGTTTTCAACATTCCAATCCCGCGCACGAACTCGAGCGGGGCGCTCAACATTCGTTGGGACTATGCGGCATCGGGTGGCTCGTTGATGGATCTCGGGGCGTACCCGATGAGTTGGGTGCGACACATTACCGGCGAAGAACCAACGGTCGTGTCTGCCACGGCGGTCGAAGATCCCGAGAACATCGACGCGTCGATGACCTGCGAATTGCAGTTCCCCTCGGGTATTTCGGCATCGGTCACCAGCGGCATGGTGAGCGCCTTCGACGTCTCGTTGAGCATCACCGGGTCACAAGGCATGATCGTCGCCGAGAATCCAATGGCACCCCAGATGGGCAACCTGCTCACGATCACGACTCCCCAGGGAACAACGGTCGCCCCCATCGATGCGGGCATCAGCTACGACCACATGGTTCGAGCGTTCATCGACCACCTGGTGATCGGCGCGCCGTTCCCCACCCAAGGCCAAGATTCGATCAACAACATGGCCGCGATCGATGCCGTGTATCGCGCCGCCGGGCTGCCGCTGCGAGGCCATTCGATGAATCGCTGACGCCGTCGTGCCGTACGATGCGCACAATGGCGTGTACCTCGTGTTCGCAGCTGCTTCCTGACGGTGCGAGATTCTGCCCATTCTGCGGTGCTCAGGTTGCCGCGGCCGCAGAAGAGGAACGGCGGCTGATCACGGTGCTGTTCGCCGACATTGTCGGCTACACAGGCCTCGTCGAATATCTGGATCCCGAACGGGCCAAACGACTGCTCGACGATGCCTTCGAACGGCTCATCGCCGACATCATCGAGTTCGGCGGCACGATCGACAAGGTGCTCGGCGACGGCGTGCTGGCGCTGTTCGGGGCGCCGGTTGCCCACGAAGATGACCCCGACCGTGCGGTTCGGGCTGCACTGAAGATGCACGAGTCACTTGCCGAGTTCGTGGCCGAGCATGCTGAACTGGCCCGGCCTGTGCAGCTGCGGGTGGGCGTCAATACCGGCGAGGTCCTGTTCGGTCGGGTAGGGGGCACCGACGACTACACGGTGATGGGCGACGTGGTGAATGTGGCGTCGCGCCTCGAGGCACTCGCCTCAGCCGGCGAGATCTATGTTGGTGACCTGACGGCTTCGTTGACCTCGCCGGCGATCATGCTCGGGGCGATCGATGTTCTTCAGGTCCGGGGTCGCGAGCAGAGCGAGATGGTATGGCGAGTCGTCGGCCTTGATCGGCGCCGACTCGACCTGCAGGTGGCCCGCGACACGCCGTTTGTCGGGCGTGTCGAACAGCGTCAGCAGCTCCATGACGTGATGATGGGTGCAGTCGCCGGGCACAGCGCCGTTGTTGCACTCACTGGCGAGGCCGGCAGCGGAAAGACCCGGCTTGTCGTCGAGGTGCTCGACTCACTGGGTGATGACACGGCGGTGCTGGCCGCAACCTGTGCACCCTATGGACAGACCAGTGTCTGGGCGCCGATCGTCACGGCAATGTTCGGTCAGATCGATCCGGCGACGACGGAGTCGGCCGAACGGGTCCGCGACCTGAGCCTCGAGAAGGCCGTGGCTCTTTACGGCTTCGGCGGCGAGGATCCCTTGCTCGCCTGGCTGGTCGAAGGCGTGCTGCACGTCGCCGGGCATCCTTCGTCGTTCGACGACATGCCGCTAGCGCAGGGCCGCGAGACGCTGTTCCGGCTGATCGTCGAGGCATTGCGGCGGCGCAGTGCACAAGGGCCGCTTGTGCTGTGCGTTGACGACTTGCATTGGGCAGACAATCTGCTCATCGATCTGCTGCACCGAATCAGGCGTTCGCTGGCCGATCGACCGTTCCTGCTGATCACGGCTCAGCGCGACGATGTCGAAGTCGATTGGCCGCCGACCGATGGCAGCTCGGCCCTAGTCACGATGCAGCTCGATCCTCTCGACCGAGCCGATGCCGATGAGCTGATCACTGCCATCGTTGGGGCGCCGGTCGAGCCGTTGCTTGCCGGTCGGCTGTTCGAGCGCAGTGGCGGCAACCCGCTTTTCTTGAGCGAACTCGCTGCGCTGGCAAGGTCTGGGGGCGATTCGCTCGAGCTTCCGAGCTCACTGCGAGTGTTGATTGCGGCTCGCCTCGATCGTCTGACGCCGGACGCTCGCGCCATCGTCGACAACGCCGCGGTGCTGGGCGCACACGGGCCGATCGAATCGCTCGAGCGGTTCGCTATCGAGCTTGGGCAGTCGTTCTCCTACAAGGCGCTTGCGAGTCTCGAGCGAGATGGCTTGTTGGTGCTGTCACGCTCACGTCGTTGGCGGTTCCGCAGCGACGTCGTGCGCGAAGTCGCCTATCAGACCTTGACAAAGGTCGCACGCGCCGAACGCCATGCCGAGGTGGCACACGTGATGTCGCAGTCGCGGGGCACGCCGATTGGGCGACTTGCCCACCACGCTGCGCGCGCCGCCGAACTGAACCTCGAGATCGGTCCGCTCGATACGCTGCCTGCCGATATCGCTGAACAGGCCGTTGGCCTGTTGTGTCGGGCCGCGCGCCGTTCGCTCGACGTGGGCGCGTTTCGTCAGGCTCGCCGAGATGTCGATCGAGCACTCGCCCTCGAGCCGGCCGACCCAGAGATCGAGCGTCGGCTGCGGTTGCTGCGGGCAACCGCAGCCAACGAGCTTCGCGAGCACGAGAGCGTTGGCGATGATGCGCTCGAGGCGTTGGCGTCGGCCATTGCCGCTGATGACAAACGTGACGAAGGCACAGCGCGGCGACTCATCGGCCTGCAAGCGCACGGCATCGGCGATCTTCCAACAGCTCGCCGCGAGCTCGACCACGCGATCACAATCTTCCGCGAGCTCGAAGACAACGCACAGCTGGCGACGTCGTTAGCCGACCGCGGGTTCTGCGAGATCTTTGGAGGATCGTTGGATCGAGCAGACGTGTTGCTCGACGAGGCCGAAGCGCTTGCACCAAAGCTGGGTGATCGACGGGCCTCAGCCTGGACCCAACAGCACAAGGCCTTGGCTGCATTTCTGTCGGGCGATACCCAGGTTGCAGCCGAACGTCTCGCCATAGCCACCCGCCAATTCGAGGAGCTCGGCGATCGAGCGGGCACGAGCTGGGCGCAGGCGCTCCGTGCGTACCTGGCCTTCTACGAGCGCCGACTCGACGAAGCCGAGAATCTGGCGATCGAAGCTCGTGCCGAAGCTCTGACGCTGGGCGAGCGTTGGGGGCCGGCCATGATGGACAGCCTCGTTGCATCAATCCGGCTGTGGACCGGCCACTTCGTCGAGGCCGAGTTGTTGGCGCTGCGATCGCTGACGACGTTCCGCGATCTCGGCGACCGGTTTGGCACGGTGCAGTCGCTGGCCCCGTACATCCGCTCGCTCGTGGCGTTAGGAAAATATGCCGAGGCTGAACGGGGTATCGAAGAAGCCTTGTCGCTCAGCGAGTCCTCGGGCAGCTTGGCCTTTCCGGCGATGGCTGCGGTAGGCGCTGCGGTGCATTTAGGACTCGGCGACCGTTCGGTCGTCATGGGTGAGCTTGCTCTCGATCGGGTCGATGCAATGGGTTCGAACGGCGCAGAAACGCGTACCGCGCTCGCGTTGGCGTTATGCCAGGCCGGACGCCCCGAAGAAGCGCTGCGTTATTTGCTGGCGACCAAAGGCGACATGCCGTACACCCGAGCCGTCTTTGCGCTCGCGTTCGCTCAGATCGCCGACGTTGATGGGGCGCTCGAATGGGCGCAACTTGTGGCCGACGACCCCGGAGCCACCTATCTCGACCGGGTCATTGCCGACGTGGCCGCCGTGGCAGCTGAGATCTCGGCCGGAGAGATGCTGGCCGCCACCGAACGCATGCAGCTCGCTCATGCAGGTGCCGCCGCAGCGGGTGACGCCGTCGCCTATGCGCTGACCCAGCACGCGGCGGCACGGTTTTTCGATGACGCCCCATCTGCCGAGGTGCACCTTGGTGTCGGGTGGCATCGGGTACTCGATGACCTCGTCGCCACGGCGAAGTCACCGAGAACTCGCGGCTAGAAACGCGCCGTCGGCTGGCCGCAGCGACCAGCAGCCCACCACTAGGGACCACACCCCACGCGCGCCGAGATCATGGCGCTCGCGGCATATCGTTGCGCCATGACCAGTGGCGGAACGAACCGATTGATTCCCGGTGGAGCCGTGCTGCTTGCGCTGATCCTCGTGGCAACAGCATGCGCTGGATCGGCAACGCTCACCGAAACCAGTGGCTCTGGCACGGCGACGCCTGATGAGTCGACGACGACGGCGACCGTGTCGCCCATCGAACCAACCGCTTCTGTTGTGCAGCCGACAACGGTGCCCGCACCGTCGCCCCCCGCAGAGCCGACCCCCGCAGCGACAACACCCCAAGGCCAACCACCGGTTCCGACGACCCCTCCGCAGAATCTGCCACCAGCCGAGTTCAGTACCGACAACATCCTGGCCATCTCGAACGACGGTGCTGTTGCCTGGGCAGGAACCACCTCGCCGTGGAACGACGAGACGTCATGTGATGCGCCGTCAACCGAATCTCTCGCGGTTGTGTCCCTTGTTGCGGCGGCACAAGGTGACGTCGCAGCAGTCGGTGCTGGTCTCGAGCAGACGGGCGATGTGCGCCAGTTGATCGTTGGCGACGAGGACAGCGCCGCGATCCTTTCATCATGTGGCCCGACAGACAGCCCGACTATTTGGCTGCAACGGGCCGAAATCAGCGCGGCCGGGCAGGTCGTGGGCCTTGGTGAGGTCTTCCCGCTGGCAGGCGATAGCGATAGCGAGAGTGCGAGCGAGCCGTATCTGCTGGGATGGAAAGACGATGAGTTCATCAACACGCGTGTGATCATCGAGGTCGATCCCGACGACTACGAGACATGGATCGTCGAACGTCGTGAGATTTCGATGAGCACGGGCGAGTCGGTCACCACCGAGCAGTTCAGCATCCTGGACGACGAGGGATTCAGCGAGCAGTCGACGCTCGTCACCCCCGAAGGGTTCACCTATCGCGCCATCGACGATCCGAACGGGTCTGTCGGCTGCGAGGGCTTTGGGGTGGCCCGCACCCTCGAACTCGATGACGGAAACGAGCAGCGAGTGGCGTTGACCCAACCAGACCTCGTGTCGACCATCGACGACCTGCACATGTCCTCGAGCGGGCACATCGTATGGACAACCGGCTGCGAGGGATACGTGAGCGCCTTCGTGGGCAAGGTGCAGGCCGACGGCATGATCGCCGATGCCCATCTGGTCGACACCTATGCCCTCGAAGCCGATGACAACAGCTACGCCGAATACCAGTTCTATCGCCTGACTGACGACGGATTCCTCGTAGCGATCGGCCAGACGTACGACGTCGACAGCGATACACGGGCGCTTGCCGTGTTGCGCTACGACCTGGCCACCGACCCGAACTTTGTGAACACCGCCGAACCGCCAGTCGACATCGACGCCACGCCACTGTTCGACGCCATCACGGCTGGTGATAGCTGGCATGTCGGCGAGACACTTGCCTCCGACCGTGCGTGCGGCGGCAAGACCTTGTATGGCCAAACCGCGGGTGGCTTCGTGCGAGCCTTCCCCGCCGGCGTCGAGATCGATACCATCGTCGACGTCGACCTCGCCGAGACACGCACAATCGAATATGACGAAGGCAGCGAATTCGTCAGTCGCACGGTCGTTGTGCAAACCGGATGTTCCGGCGCCTATGACGGACGTCAGGTGTGGTTCGGCACCGAAACCGACCGCGTCGTATGGGGCCTGACATTCGAACAGGCTGATCTCGGTGAGGTCGCCGATGTGCTTTCGGTGCGCGATGTCGTACAGGCAGGCACCGACTACGTCGAATCGAGCGTTGTCGAAGTCGAACTCTTCGACGGCAGCGTTGTCGAAGTCGAACTCGTCGCTATCCCCAGGAACTAACGACTGACGTCATCGATCTGGCCGAGATCGGGACGTCGAGATAGAGACGTAGAGTGCTGGACATGGAGCATCACGCAGGCCCGATCCTCGTTGAAGTGCGACGAGGATCGTTTGTCGAGTCAACGCACGTAGTGCACGCAGGCGTTGCTACCGCTGGCGGTATTGTCGAGACGTGGGGCGACGGCGACCGATTGACGATGCCACGTTCGGCGATCAAGTCGATTCAAGTGCTGCCGATGATCGCCAGCGGCGCAGCAGCCGAGTTCGACGTATCCGATGACGAGATTGCGTTGGCATCAGCGAGCCACAGTGCCGAGAAAGAACACACCGTTGCGGTGGCTTCCTGGCTCGAACGAATCGGCTATGACGCCGGCATGCTCGAGTGCGGCCCGAGCGACCCGATCGACGCGGCCACGAGCCGAGCCATGATCGCCGCACACGACGCACCGACTTCGTTGCACAATTGTTGTTCGGGCAAACACGCCGGCTTCCTCACGCTGGCTCGACATCTCGCCGCCGACCCGGCCTTTGCCCTGCCGGGGTATATCTCGCCCGACCATGGTGTCCAGTTGGCGGTCCGTGACGCCCAGGCCCAGATGACCGGCATCGATCTCACCGATCAAACACCCGTCATCGACGGCTGCGGCATTCCCGTGTACCAATTCCCGCTTGCGGCATTGGCGACCGCGATGGCTCGACTCGTGACCCCCGACGCTGTTCCCGCTGCATTCGCTTCAGGCGCAGCTCGAGTGACCGCGGTGCTGCCGAGTCGCAGCTTCCTGGTGTCGGGAACCGGCCGCGCTGACTATGTGCTGACCGAGGCGGCGACTGAGCCGCTGATTCTCAAGGGTGGGGCCGAAGGCGTATCGATGGGAGCGCTGCCCGAACGAGGCATCGGGTTTGCCCTCAAGTGCGAAGACGGCAACGGTCGCGGGGTCGACGAGGCGGTCGCCGCAGTTCTCCATCAGCTCGGCGCGCTACCAAAACGCGTCTCGGTGAACACCCCGCTTCGCAACCGTGCTGGACTCGACGTTGGTTCGTTCACCGTGGTGCTGTAGCCGGCCTAGTCAGCTGCCGTGGGTGACGCTTGTCATGGGTGGGATCTGTAACGCCGAGGGTGCGCCTGCGTATACCGACAATCAACACTTAGGGGCCTAGCGAGTAGGTCGACAAGTCCTCTGGCAGGCCCACGAGTTGCGCGGCTTTCGAGCTGCGCGCTCTGCCTACTCGCGCAATCTCTTAG
>JBDNHG010000776.1:0-4706 GCA_041688925.1 Acidimicrobiales bacterium
AATACGCGATGAAGTCGATGACACGAGTAGAAGCTATCCCCTACGAGTCGATGAAGCAGGGCATGCCGTGGGACTGGGTGACGTTCCCCGAGTATCTCGACAGCGTCGACCGCACGCCAAAGGCACTCAACATTCTGCCATATGTGCCTGCCGGTCCAATGCTGGTGCAGGTACTGGGCCTGGCCGACGCCAAGGCCGGGCGCATGCCAACGGCCGATGAGCACGCTCGCCTTGCAGCGATGCTCGACGAGTCGATGGCTGCGGGCGGCTGTGGTTGGTCCGCTCAGCGGTTGCCTCCGACCGGGCCTGCGGCAGTGCAACGCGACTGGGATGGCACACCAATGCCAACCGACATGATGAACGACGAGACAGCGATGGTGTTCGCCGAGGTGCTGGCTCGCCGCAACCAGGGCGTGCAGCAGGTCACGCTCACGACGGGCGATATTAAACACGACCTTGCCCATCTCGAAGCAATCGCTGCGACATCGGGGCGGCCCGTGCTGCACAACGTGGTGCAGGCATTCGAGGCCAAACCCCATATCCATCGTCGCCAGATCGAATGGCTCGAACGCTGCCGTGAACGGGGCATTCCCGTCTATGGCCAGGGTGTCACCAGCGATGCAGGGTTCACGTTCACGCTGGAAGACTGGAACCTGTTCGATGACAGCGAACCGTGGATGGAAGCAACCACAGGATCGCTCGACGAGAAGCGGCACAAGCTCGCCGATCCTGGTCGTCGGGCGGCGCTGCGAGACAATCTGCCGTCCACGGCCACTGCGCCGATCGGCACGGTGACGGTGTTGTCGCCACGCACCGCTGGCACCGAGCAGTACCGCGAGATGTCGGTGCAGCAGGTCGCTGATTTGACCGGCAAGGATCCTGTCGATGCAATGCTCGACATAGCTGTCGAAGACGATCTCAAGACGCTCTTCTTTGTTGCGCCTCCACAAGGCGGCTCCGACCTGCTCAAAGAGATTGTGCAGTACCCACACATGTTGTTCGGGGTGAGCGACGGCGGTGCGCACACCAAGTTCCTGACCGCGGGGCGGTATCCGACCGAGACATTGACCCAGCAGGTGCGAGACAACCAGTGGATCACCTACGAAGAAGCCCATCGCCGCCTGTCGGCCCTTCCAGCCCAGCTGGCGGGGTTCACCGACCGCGGCGTTCTGCGGGAAGGGGTGCCGGCCGATGTTGTCGTCTACGACCCCGAGAATCTCGCTATTGGACCGAACGAGGTCGTCGAGGATCTTCCGGGAGGCGAATGGCGCCGCATCCAAAAAGCGAGCGGCTATCACGCCGTGATCGTCAACGGCGAGCAGACAATCGCCAACGATGAACTCTTGGGCGTGCACTCAGGCAAACTCCTGCGACACGGCACCGGCTGATCCCTGGCCCTCACCCCTGACATCCCGACAGCACATAATCTGTGACCCCTGAGGTCTACATAGTCGACCTCAGGGGTCACAGATGGAGATGAGGTTCTGATGGCTGATCATGAACGATACGACTGGCTGGCTTTGCGGCAGGAGGAAGCGATCGACCCGCAGCGGGCGATCATTGATCCTCACCATCATCTGTGGGGTCGCGATGGCAGCACCTATCTGGCGCCCGAGCTATTGGCCGACACTCGTGCGTCACACAACATCACGCACACCGTGTTCGTCGAGTGCAGCGCAGGCTACGACGAGGCAGCGACCGCAGAACTTGCGCCGGTTGGCGAAACACGGTTCGTCGCCGAGCAAGCCATCGAGACAGACCGACTCGGCGGTCCGCCGATCGCCGCCATTATCGGTCATGCCGACCTCTCACTCGGCGCCGCGGTTGAGCCAGTCCTGCGGGCACACGACGAAGCCGGCAGCGGACTGTTCCGCGGCGTGCGTCACGGCACCAACTGGAGCCGCCATGCTGACGTGAAGAACGGCCACCATCAACCGAGAGAGCACCTGTTGCGCGAGCCCAGCTTCCGGGCGGGCGTCGCAAAGCTGGCCGAGCTCGGCTTCAGTTTCGACGCCTGGTTGTACTTCGACCAGATCACAGAGGTCGCAGAACTTGCTCGAGCTGTGCCCGACTGCACGATCGTGCTCGATCATCTCGGCGGTCCGCTCGGCATTGGACCATACGCCAACGACAGGGCCGAGATGGTTGCTGTTTGGCGTCGCGGCATCGTCGACGTTGCTACGTGCCCGAACGTCGTGCTCAAGGTTGGTGGCCTTGGAATGGAGCACTACTTCGGCACACCATGGGTGAGTCGCCCGACGCCGCCGTCGTCCGAAGAGGTGGCGATGTACTGGAATGACATGGTCCATTTCGCCGTCGACACGTTTGGCCCGAGTCGGTGCATGTTCGAGTCGAACTTTCCTGTCGATCGTCAGACTGTGCCGTACACCGTGCTGTGGAATGCCTTCCAGATTCTGGCTGAGCGCTATTCCAATGCCGAGCAAGACGATCTTTTCGTTGGCGCGGCTGCAAGGGCATACCGCCTAGAGATTGCGCGAATAGGCAGAGCGCGAAGCTCGAAAGCCGCGCAACTCGTGGGCCTGCCAGAGGACTTGTCGACCTACTCGCTAGGCCCCTTAGATGGGTAGGAGATTTAGTCCGACGACAGTCGGTGGTTCAGCAGAACCTCTTTGAGTAATCCATCGGTCACGTCGTACACGAAGCCGCGTATGTGTTGCTTGTGCTCGATGAACGGCGTCATGTACAGCCGCTGAATCGACTGGCGGACATCGTCGTAGGGGTCAGAGAATGCTTCGAGAGACCACCAAGGTTTGATGCCGAGTTCGACGTTCAGCTGATCGCGAAACTCTGCCTCGTTGACTTTTTGCAGGCCACAGTCGGTGTGGTGCACCAGCACGATCTCGCGGGTGCCGAGGAAACGCTGTGAGAGGCAGGGCGAACGGATGACATCATCGGTGATGACACCACCAGCGTTGCGGATGATGTGGGCGTCACCGTTGGCGAGACCCAGCACGGCGAAGGCGTCGATGCGTGAATCCATGCACGCCACGACGGCAAGCCTCTCTACGGGCTCGACTTGCAGCTCGCTGTCGTGGAAGCGAGCGGCATAGTCCTGGTTCCGTTCGAGGAGCTTGCCGGCTATGGGCTCATGAGCGTGAGGATCGTGCGGCATGACTGGGGTGTCCTTGTGTTTGTGGGGTTGGTTCGAGCGCGGATCGTCTGAGGGCAGTAGAGCACCAGGAACGTCCGATTCAGCGTTGGTGGCCCTGTGCGGCTTGCTCCGCCGGGGCGAGTTCGTCGATCACCAGCGACGGAGGTGTGGTGCGGTGCACGGCGCGGAACATCAGATGGACGCCCACCGGCAGGGTCAAGATCATCGCTGCCGAGGCGATCACGAGCAGAGCGGCACCGGCGAAGCCGAGCGAGATGCTTGCACCCACTGCAGTGACCAGGAATGCAACCGGGCTGGCTTTTCCTGCTGCGTGGAATCGGGCGTATGGCGTCGAGAAGCGGTGCAGGCCTGCGGCGGCAAGAACGGCCAGGATTCCGCCGAGCGCCATGATGAGTCCGGCTAGGAGGTTCACAGCGCACCTCGGTTGTGCGAGAGCGACACCGCTGGGGTCGGAGCGTTTCGTTCGTGTTGCAAAAAGCGGGCGGCGGCGACGGTGGCGGTGAAGCCGATGATGGCGAGCACAACCAGCAAGATGAGATAGGTCGTCGAGTCGGTGTGAGCAGCATGGGCGGCGATTGCACCCATGAAGCTGATCAGCGTGACATCAAGTGCGATGATGCGCTCAGCCAAGCCTGGTCCGATCAGTAGTCGGACGGTTGCGATGAGGCCGGCGAGGATGAACAAGCCGATCGTGAGTGTCGTCATGATGTGGTCTGCAATGGTCGGCGGGCGGGTGGAACGGGCAAGGCTCGGCAAGCCAGTGTCGTGAGATCTCGAACATGTTCGGCGACAGCCTCGCGTCGCTCGACGTGGAGAAGATGCAGGTACAACGTTCCGGTATCGGGGTCGGCGTCGACCACAGCAGTACCAGGCGTCAGGGTTACCGCAATGATCAACAACAGGAAGTGATGTCGTCCCTCATCGGGAATAGCGACAGCAATGATTGCCTCGTCGGTGCTGTCACCTGGCGTGACGATCGCTTTGGCAACCTCGGCGGTCGACGTGACGAGGTCGACGAAAACGATCCACAGAAGCTTGCTGAGCGGGCGAAAGCGGATCGTTCCTACGGTCGGAGTGCCGACCCCAGTCACCAAGACCGCCACCGCCAGAATGACACCAGTGGCGATGTTCGCTATCGAGATCTCTTGCCACAAGCCGCACCACACGGCGGTCAAGACAACGACCATGGTGACGCCCCGGGTTGTCAAGAGTGCAGAGAGTCGAGTTGTCAACGCTCGGCGTGTCGCTGTTTTCATGAGTCGAGGTCCTGTGAGAGGGCAATGTAGCTCGCTTCGTTGCGCAGATCGTCGGCGGCGCGTGTGGACAGGTCATAGAGGCCCCCGGCGAGAACCGAGATGGTGAGCGTGCCAACGACGGCCAGCGTGGTTGCGCCGACCATCAGGCCTCGATTTGCGCGCGAAGCCGGCAGCGCAGGTGGCGTCGTCGATGCTTCGGCAGGCTCTCCCCAGAAGACGCCGATCCAGATCTTGGTCATCGACAGCAGCGTCAGCGCTCCCGCTACGAGCGCAACGATGACGATCAGTGTCTGATCGGCTTCGATTCCTGCCGATAT
>JBDNHG010000777.1:0-2389 GCA_041688925.1 Acidimicrobiales bacterium
AGCACGAGATCAGTGCGACCACTGAACCGGTCGTTGGCCGGAATCAGCACTTGCTCGCGGGTCGAACAATGGATGAAACCTTCGGTTTCGAGGGACGGATCGCGGTAGATGCCTTCGTCGCCAATCATGGCTGCTTCCCACGCGACTTGTGGCGCCATATGGAGAACGGTGGGGTTATTGCTGCTGGCAGACACGCACGCAGTATGGCCCCTCGACACGCAGAACAGTTAGGACTTTATGTCTAGACAGATTGCGACTCTTCCTCGCAAATCGCCAAAGTCTGACTGGATTTCTCCGGCTCAGCATTGCGGAAACAGGTCGAGCTGTGGGATTCGCGCAAGAAGAAGCTATTTTTGTCGCATGGATGCATTGCTGCTGGGACGTCGCATCCGGTTTTACCGCAAGGAAGCGGGCCTGACACTCGATGAACTGAGCGCCAAGGTCGACCGGCCAACGTCGTATCTGAGCCAACTCGAGAACGGCCATGTCGAAGCACGCGTGGGCCTGCTGGGCGAACTCGCAGATTCGTTGGCGTGCACTACGTCTGATCTGTTGATCGACCGACCGCCGACGCGGCGTGACGAACTCGAGATAACGGTGATTCGAGCGCAGGAGGACCCTCGTTATGTCGAACTCGGGTTGGCCGAGTTCAAACCAACCGCCAAAACCTCAGATGGCGCACTCGAACACATTTCCTCGCTCTATCGGGCACTCGTCGGCGCCGAAGACCGTGCCGGGCATCGCGACGGCGACGATCAACGCCGTGCCAACGTGCAGATGCGTGCCGAAATGCGCGACCGCAACAACTATTTCGCCGAGATTGAAGAGGTCGCATCGTCGCTGCTGTCGGCCGTCGACTATCCCGGGCGAGGTCCGGTGTCAGAACGCATGCTCGTTCAGATGGCCGACAACTGCGGTTTCACCATCGACCGCGTTCGTGACCTGCCCAGCAGCGCTCGATCGGTTGCCGATCAGCGCAATCGCGTGATCTACATCCCGCAACGCAACGATCTCACCACCCGTAGCGCTCGTTCCGTGGTGCTGCAGACGCTTGGCCACTTTGTGCTTGGCCATCGCGACACCGACGATTTCATCGACTATGTGCGCCAACGCGTCGAGTCGAACTATCTCGCGGCAGCGGTGCTTGCCCCCGAGGCTGCCGCGGTCGAACACCTTCTCGCCGCCAAAGAGAAGAAGGACATTTCGGTCGAAGACCTCAAAGAGCTGTTCTACATCTCCTATGAAATGGCCGGCCACCGGTTGACAAACCTGGCAACCGAACATCTTGACCTGACGTTGCACTTCCTGCGATCCGACAACGAAGGCGTCGTGTGGAAAGCGTACGAGAACAACGGTGTTCCGTTGCCAACCGATCCGTTCGGTGGGTTTGAAGGCCAGCGACTTTGCCGCGAATGGGGCACTCGGCAGGCATTCCACAGCGAGGATGCCTTCGCGCTGCACTACCAATACACCGACACCGCCGATGGCGAATACTGGTGTGTCACCTATGTCGAGGCCGATCGCTCGCCTCCGCACGCCATCACTGTTGGCACCGATGCTCGCCAAGCTCGCTATTTCCGGGGCAGCGACACGCCGAGACGCACGAGTTCGACATGCCCTGACCCGGGATGTTGTCGTGAACCACATCCATCGCAACGCCAGCGCTGGTCAACGGTGGCTTGGCCGTCGTCGCGCGACCGCAGCCACATCGTGTCGGGGCTACCCGCGGCCCGCGAACAATTCAGCCGTTTCCCCGGCGTCGACCTCGTCGAGGTGTACAGCTTCCTCGATCGCCGCTCCGAATAACATCTCTGAACCTATTCAATGACTATTTCATTGGTGAGGTTCAGAGATGATTGGTTTTGATCTCAGAGTTCGATGATGTGGTCGTGATCGCCGCCGGAGCGTTTGGCCTCGTACATCGCACTGTCGGCGTGGGCCAACAATGCCTCGACGGTGGTCGGGTTGTGTGCAATGACGGCACCGATGCTTGCGGCCACTGACACGTTCGCCTCGCCGACGTCAATCTTTCGCCGCAGCTCTTGCAACGTGCGATCGGCGATCACCTGAACTCGCGCCCTGCTGACCGGCCGGTCGTTGTTCGCACCGACGAGGATCACGAACTCATCACCACCGAGTCGACCAATCAGGTCGACCGACCGAGTAACCGACACCAGCCGCTTGGCGACGGTTTGGAGCACGAGGTCTCCAGCCGCGTGGCCGAACTCGTCGTTGACCGCTTTGAAGCGGTCGAGAGCGATGAACAACATCGCCGCAGCGCCGGGTTGCGCGTCGTCGAGCATCTCGGTTGCTCGTCGATAGAAACCCTCACGATTGGGAAGCTGCGTGAGCCGGTCGTGGGTCGCCGAGTGGGCAAGGGAAGCATCAG
>JBDNHG010000778.1:0-3226 GCA_041688925.1 Acidimicrobiales bacterium
CGATAGCGTCGACTGCCGTGGTCAAGGGTCTCTCTCAGTCGCTCAAGGCGATGCTTCGCCTGATCGGCTCGAGCCGGCACTCTGCACTGCCAATCGTTCGCCAACGCATGCAACCTGTTGTTCGTACGGTTGGCAACCGCTCAGTCGCGCTCCTGATCGGTTCGACGTTGATCGGCGCGGCCGTTGGGCTCCTCGTCCAGGCCGACCTCGGACTCGCGCCGTATGACGTGCTGTCCTCGGCGCTCGAGATCCGGCTCGGCATTTCACTTGGCCAGGCAGGCTGGGTGGTCGCGGCTGTTTTGTTCGTTGTTTCGTCGGCGCTGGGACATCGCCCTAGTATCTGGGGAATCGCCTACATCATTGCGAACGGCTTCGCTGTTGATGGCACGAGCTGGATCCTGAACGAACCGGCATCAACGCCGGGTCGCATAGGGTTCGTTGCCGCCGGCATCGTCATGATGGCACTCGGTGTCAATGTCGTGCTGTACTCAGGGACGACGGGCGGCCCGTTCGAACTGTTGATGCTCGCCGGCGAGACGCGAGGCATCAACCGCGTACACACCCGCTACTTCCTCGACGTCTTGGTTCTGGTGCTTGGCATCGTTCTCGGTGGCGCCTTTGGTGTGGCGACTGTGGTTTATGCCGCAACGATGGGCATCGTGCTGCAAGGCATACGCCAACTCTTTCTCGACTATGACACTGGTCGCCGCATGAGACTCAGCACGGCGAACACAGGGAACTAATCGGCGCTAGCGCTGAGGGGTGATGCGTCGAGTCATGAGTGACGCCCGCTAGTCGTCATCGCCCTCATCCCCGCGACTGCGGACGACTTCCTTCATCTTGGCGATCGCGAAACCCCATGCTTCGCCGAGTGTTGGGTGGGAGGGGATGATGATCTCATCGGGGTTCGTCAACACGTCGACCACGACCGGCCCGTCATGCGCGAATGCCGCTTTGATGCCGGATTCGAGTTCGGCTGGGTCGGTGATGCGGATGCCGTGAGCGCCCATGGCGGTGGCAACGTCGGCCAGGTTTGGGTTCTTGAGCACGGTGCCGAATTCAGGGAGGCCTGCGTCTTCCTGCTGGAGCTTGACCATCCCCAGGCGCTTGTTGTCGAACACGATCAGCTTCACCGGCAGGTCATAGCTGACTGCGGTGATGAGGTCGCCAAGCAACATCGTGAACCCGCCGTCGCCACAGAACCCGATCACCTGCCGCCCCGGGAACGACGCCTGCGCTCCAATCGTTTGGGGCATCGCGTTGGCCATCGACCCAAGGTTGAACGAGCCGATCAGTCGCTGGCCGTCGCGCATGTCGACGAAACGCGAGAACCACACGGTTGACATCCCAGTGTCGGTGGCGAAGATTGCGTCGTCATCGGCCAAGCGGCCGACGATCGCAGCGACTGCCTCGGGTCGGATGCTGTGCTCTGGGTTGTCAAGTACGGCACGGACCTGTCCGACCAGATGGTCATCGTGGCTCGGGTCGGCGAGGCGTGCCTGGCGATCGCGCCACCGTTCGTACTTTGCCGTGATCTTGTCGAGATGTGATCTGTCGGTCTTCTGAGCTACCAGGCCATTCAGCTCGGCGACCGTCGACTTCGCGTCGCCGACCAGACCCAGAGTGACAGGTGCGCGACGGCCGATGTGTTCCGCGACCAGATCGACCTGGATGACGGGCGCGTCCTCGGAGAACCAATCCCGGTACGGGAAGTCGGATCCGATCATCAGCAGCAGGTCTGCCTCGTCGAACGCGTCGGCTGCGGCCGGGTTGCCGATCAGGCCGTTCTGGCCGACGTTGTATGGGTTGTCCCAATCGAAGGTCTGCTTGCCTTTAATCGTGGACACGATCGGTGCCGACAGCTTCTCGGCCAACGACAGCACCTCTGAGCGCGCATGATGTGCACCCAGGCCCACCAGAAGCGTGATCTTGGCGGCGCTGCTGATCAGCTCGGCGCCGCCGCCAGGCGCGACTTGCTGAACACTCGGACCGGAGCTGCATCGATCTGGAGCGGGCCGATGTCGCCGGGGATCGACAGAACAGCCACGCCGCGCCGCGACATCGCAGCGTCCAACGCCTCTTGGATCACCCTCGGCACCTGCGCACTGTCGACGATTGTCTGGTTGTACACCGACACGTCGCGGAACAGATAGTCGTTGTCGACCTCTTGGAAATAGTCGGTGCCGACCTCGGCCAGCGGAACTTGCCCGGTGATCGCCAGCACCGGAGTGTGGCTCTTCGCCGCGTCGTAGAGCCCGTTGAGCAAGTGGATCGACCCCGGTCCCACCGTGCCGGCGCACACGCCGATTGTTCCGGTCAGCTGCGACTGGGCGCCCGCAGCAAAGGCCGCCGCTTCCTCATGGCGGACCCCGATCCAATCGATCCCATCGGTCAGGCGGATCGCGTCGGTCACGCTGTTGAGCGCATCACCGACCACCCCGAACACGTGCGTGACACCCTGAGCTATCAGGCCGTCCACGAGCACCTGACTGATCGTCTTGCTGGACATGACCAGATCTCCATCGTTCGCCGTGGTTGAAATCGTATAGCCGCATGCGTAATCACGAGCCGCTCACCAGATCGCCAACGCTGGAACAACTCGTGTGCCAAGTGACGGTTCAGCGACTCGCCGATTAGGAAAGGAACGGTGGTGGAAGCAAGGGCGGCCCCACACACCGGCTGCCGATCGGGAGCGTTACGAGGAAAGCCGGGTCATACGCCAGCTTGCAACTCACCCACGCCGCCCTCACCATCGAAGCGCAGGACTCGATTGGCGACCTTGTCGATGAAGAACCGGTCCTGGCTCACCACAAGCACAGCGCCAGGAAAGTGGGCCAGCGCTCGCTCCATCACCTGGGTGCTCTGCATGTCGAGATGATTCGTGGGCTCGTCAAGAATGATGACCGCCGCTCCGGAGAGGAGGCATTGGGCGAGCGCAACGCGTGCGGCCTCACCACCGGAGAGCTGCCCGATTTTCGTCGCACGAGCCATCTCGGAGAACTGGAAGAGGCCGAGGAACCGATTGACCGACTTCTTGGTCGCGTGAAGAGCAAGGCTGTCGGGCATAGCGGAAACGGCGTGTCCGACGGTGTCGTCAAGATCCAACTCATCGACCACCTGGTTGAACGAGACGTACTTGGTGCCGCTCGTCCAGCAGACCTCGCCGCTGGAGGTTGGGGGTAGCGCTCCTGAGAGGGCGGCGAGCAAGGTCGTCTTGCCCCAACCG
>JBDNHG010000779.1:0-2211 GCA_041688925.1 Acidimicrobiales bacterium
CGCGGAGCGGCGAGATCGAGGTCCTTGCTCCGGGCGAGGGCGGGGGGACTCCCGTGCCCCGCAGCCTACTGTTGCTCCGCATGCTCGGCCCCGACGATGGTTGGTTCGTCATCGGGGCAGTGAACGAGAATGCCTCGATCACCTCTCCCGCGGCGTTGGCCGAGGTCGCGGCGGGTCCGCTCGAGGTCTCCGGCGTCGGCCGCGGTTTCGAGGGCACGGTCATCGTCGAGGCGTTCATGGCCGGAGACGCGACAGGCTTCCTCGATCAGCAGATCACTCAGGGCGGTTCCTTCGCCGACCCCGAACCGTTCGCCGTCATGATCGATCTGACCGGAAGCGCACCGGGTGACATGATCATGCTGCTCGTGCGCGGTGGCGTCGGCCTCGAGACCGACCCCGGCGATTTCGGAGCGATACCGATCGTGATCGGCGGCTAACGGCGCGACGTTGGGCGTGCCCGCAATGCCGGGATGCTCGGTCGGCAATACGAACTCCGCGCCCGCGTCCCGAACGGTTCAAAGTCGGCACCGACGCTCGTCATCACAAGTGTGCGCCCAAGGAAGTGAGCGAAAACATGGCACGATCACCAGCTCGCGCAGACACCGTGATCGGTTTCCCGGCCGACGCGCCCGAGCCGCCGCCAGCGGGCGCCGAAGCCCGGCAGTATGTAATGAACCTCGTGACGAACCCGGTGGCTCACCGTGCGATGTTGGCGGCGATGACGCACATCGAGCGTGAGATTCTCGACGTGGCTCCGGTCGACGACGACGAGGAAGAATAAGATCCGCCGCCGAGCTAGGAGCGAAGAAGAAGGTCCGGCGCTGCGTTGCAAGCAGCCCCGACCGTGACCGGACCACGGGAGGCCCCCGTTGTCGCACGGTGCCTCGCCGATGGTCCCGTCTGGCTCGCTTCCATGGTGTTCGCAGCACCGGTATCGAAGTGACTTGCATGAGCAAGCCAAGGTCATTGAAGAACGACCGGTGGGCGACCTCAAATGGCGATACCGACGACGATTACGTAGCAATCCAGTCGAGTGAGCAGGGGCTTCTCGTCGCTAGGGGAGCTCGCTAATCAGTGTTTTAAGCAACTCTGCCTCGCATTCATCAACTCGGGCAACACGGCTCGCAGTGTCGGTGTCGTCTCCTACACAATCGAATATCCATGTTCCTACCTTGATGTTGTTTCCATCGTCGGCAAATTCGATCTGAAATCGGCTAGACCAAGCACAAGCCATCGGGAACCAGTCCTGCTGGCTGGCGAGTTCTAACCGAGCCTGCTGGAACTGGACGTACGAATCACCTGCGATGTCTCCATCCCAATCGTCCCAAATGCGGTCGTGATCCCGCTCAAAGCGCAACGACGTGTCCACACCGAGATCGTCCTGGGCGGCCTCAATGATCTCATCGCCGTTGAATCGATCCTCGCAATACAGTTCCTGTGCTTCGGTGAGCTCTTCGGACAATGCCGACGACGAGCCACAAGATTGAGTCAGCATCACCACTGTGAACACGCAGACGAGATAGGTCGACGGTACCCGGCGGCGTTTTCTACATCGCTCCGGGGTCGGTGAGTCAATGCTTCGAGCCAGTTTCGTTGGCATCAATTTCATTGGCATCAATCTTTCTCGAATATCGATCGTCGCAACACGGTGTGTGTGGGCGAGGGTACGAGTAGAAGCATCAACGGTGCAAAATCCAACGCTGGGGTCGAGCTAGCTACTGGACACTTCGCGTCGGTATGAGCGATCGACAGGCTGCAACCGTTGAAAGGGCGCGGATCTTGGAGTAGCTGCGCAGCGTTTAAGTGGGCTGATGCTGCGACTATCGGTCTTTACATCGGTACGACCCGCTGACCGAGACCGTTAACTACCAAAACCCCTTCGTTCACAATTGGAATATACAAGCAGGCCCAACCACAGAATTTCCTAAGCTGCACCCGGAACTACCCGGTTCTGGCGTCGGCAGGAAGCGCATTCAGTTATTTTGGGGGGCTTCGCTGGGGGCTTCCGGTCCGCCCACTGGCTCCAGGGCCCGCCGACCATTCGCGGTGCGCAGACGTCGAAACAACGTGGTCGCTTCGACGGTGTTGGGGCCCCTGCTTCGGGGCGGGGTTCTGCGCAGTAGCCGGAGCGGTCATCGAGGTTTCACGGCGGGTCCTGGTCAGTCGGCTCGACGCCAGCCGAACCACCTTCTGCCCGAGATCGAACGCACC
>JBDNHG010000780.1:0-2370 GCA_041688925.1 Acidimicrobiales bacterium
AACGGCGGCACCGAGCCACTCGCGTGGATGAACAAGTGACCACCCGGCCTGCCAGAGCACGCCGCCGTCGGGCGCGGCGACGCCGAGTGCCTTTGGTATCTGTGATGACAAGATCACGATGGCGGCGCCGGACATGAAGCCCATCACGACTGGTGAGCTCATCAAACGAACCAGACGTCCGAGCCGGGCGATTCCAAAGAGCACTCGCATTGCGCCGACCATGAACGCCATCAGCGCAGCGACCGCTGGCAGTGCGAGTGGGTCGACGTCAGAGAGCGCAGCGATCGTCAGCAGGCTGGTGACCGCGACCGGGCCGGTCTGGAGGTACGGCGACGAGGCGAATAGCGAAAGAACCAGCAGCGGGAAGGCGGACGCGAACAGACCGACATAGGGCGGCAACTGCGCCAGTTCCGCGTACGCCAGCGACTGGGGGATGAGCACCATCGCCACGCTCGCGCCGGCGATGACATCGGTGCGTGCAAGCCGTGGGAATTCGAGCCGAGGCACCTCGTGACGGTATCCGCCGCCCCGTATCGTGCAGCGCTCTGGCGGCTACAGGTCGACGGTAAAAGGTGTGTCGTAGTGGTTGCGGAACACGACCTCTTCGACGGGTTTGCGCTTGAGCTTGGTGTATTGCTTCTCGGGCACCGGCCAGCCGACAGCGATCAATGCACCGACCGCTACCTCGTCAGGCAGCCCCAGCAGCGGTGCGACTTCGGCTTCTTCGGCGGCGAGCAATGTGGTCAAGGCCGAACCGAGGCCTTCGTTGCGACAGCCAAGCAGCACGTTCTGCACAAACGTGTACAACGAACCGCCGCCCACGATGCTTTGGCGGTCGAGATCCTTGTCTGTCACCGCAAGTGTCCACAACTCGACGCTGCAGACGAGCAAGACGGGTACCTCGGCCAGACTCTTGGCGAAGTCATCGGTGCGAGTAAGACGTTGTTGTGCCGCGTCCTGAGCGTTCATCTTGGTGTCGGCGCTCGATGATTGGTATCCGACCACGCCCTCGCGGGCATGGTCGAGGTAGACGTCCCACTGTTTGGCATGCAGCTCGCTGATTCGCTTCTTCAGCGCTGGGTCGGTGACAACGATCGTGCGCCACCCCTGACGATTGCCGCCCGACGATGCAAACCGTGCGTGATCGAACACCCGATGCAACACGTCGTCGGAGACGGGCTCGTCGGTGAAGTACCGACACGACGGGTTGGTTCGCATGGCTTCATAGACATCCATATACGAACACTAGTGCCGCGACCATCGACGTTCGCATGGCGATCAACGATCGAGAGCCGAGCTGAGCAGGAGGTCGAGCTCGTCGGCGGTCAGCAGTTCTTCGAAGTTGATGTCGGCGAACCGGGCCATCGCGAAGATTTCACCGGCGGTGAGTTCATCGTTTGGGTCGAGCGCATCGATGTTGGGGAGCACAGCGAGAATCTGGGAGTCGGGAATGGTGACCCGCAGCGCATCGATATCGAGCTGAGCAACCGCGCAAAACTCGCGTCCGTACATGCAGCGCGCTTGCCACGGTTGCACGACGAGGAAACCGACCCCGATGCCCAGCAAGACAACAACGAACATGCCAAGCCATGACGGCGCTCGGTGCCGATCAAGCGTGTCGATGATCACCAGGTCATTAGAACGCTGGCGCTCGCGCGTTTCGGCAATCTTGGTATCGAGTTCGTTGACCAGATCTCGAAGGCCTTCGCTCGTCCTATTGACCGGCTCCATCTGACACGACGCTAGCAAGCGACCTTGGAGGACGTGAACGGATGATCTGATCGGCCGGACGCTGTTCGCGCCCAGAGTGAACCGCCATGGGCCGTTGAACGCACCCTTGACTCGGTAGTGCCGCACCACGCCGCCGAACAGCGGAGATAGGTTGGTCCCATGCAGCAACGGCCACGACGAAATCGAAGCACCGCCGCCGTGCGGGCAATAGCACGAGAGACCAGCCTCGGTGCCCAGAACCTGATACTTCCCCTCTTCGTTCAAGAGGGCGAGGGCGATGCGACGCCGATCGCCTCGATGCCGGGCCATTCTCGGCTCTCGATTGACCTGCTGGTCAAACAGTGCGAAGTCGTCGCCGAAGCAGGCGTGCCCGGTGTTGCGTTGTTCCCCGCACTGCCCGATGAACAAAAGGACAGTCACGGCACCCGATCGACGGACCCCGACAACGTCAACCTTCGCGCGGTGCGAGCGATCAAGGCCGCCGTTCCCGAACTCATGGTGATCACCGACGTTGCGCTCGATCCCTACAGCTCCGACGGCCACGACGGCGTCGTCGTCAACGGACAGATCGTCAACGATGAGAGCGTCGAAATTCTGGCGGCGATGGCCGTGGCGCAAGCCGATGCCGGCACCGACGTT
>JBDNHG010000781.1:0-5839 GCA_041688925.1 Acidimicrobiales bacterium
ATAGCGCATTGATGTCTTCGAAGCCGAACGTGGCGCCGCCGGCCTTGCCCGACACCTCGAGCACGGCCACGATGTCGTCGTCGCCGCAAGGCACAGCCAGTAGCGATGGGGGAATGCCGGGCGCACCACCACCATCGGCGTTCGCGGTGTCACCGGGCTGGGGTAACAGTGCGGTCGGCTGACCCGCAGCGAGCACATACGCTTTTGCGCCTTGGGCCTGAATGATGGCGCCGATCTGCTGGTGTGCAGCGGCCTGACCAGCCGTCGCGATGACCATCAGGCCTTCGTCCTCACGATCCGCAAGTAACCACGCAGACGACGCGCCGGTGGCGTTTATAGCGGCATCGACAATGGCCTGGTAAGGGGGACGGGTTGCGCCCATGGAGGGCTCCGATCAGGTGTCAGATCGCGGAACAGACATCCTCATGGTGGCACGAACGTCGGCCACCTGAGTGGGTTGGTGCGCCGCAGCTGTGATTTGGTCGGCGGTGAGCACGGCCCGCACGAGGGTCTTGGACGACGCAGGCAGGGTCACCGTTGCCGTCGTCGAGACCGCAGCGGTGTGTCGTTCGACGAACGGGGCGATGAGGTCACGGTCGAGCATGAGGATCTCGACCGGCTCGGTCGCATGTATGGCGGTGCTCTCGTTGCCGCCCAACATCGCGGCCGTGCCGATGACATCGCCTCGTGATGCATGGATTGTTTCGCCGTTGGGCGTGAGCAGCTCAGCCCGTCCGTCGAGCAAGATGGCCAGGCCACCAGCGGGCGACGCCGCCGTTGCCCCGGTACCGAAACGGACCGAACGGCCGCTGGCGACGAGTTGCTGGAGCACGTCGGGGTCGACCGAACGGAAGACCGGCAAGTCGAGCAGGGCATCGCTTGGATTGAAGATGGGCCGTGCGGGCATCGGGGTGCCGGTCTGCTCGGACCAGAGCCGGGCATACATGCCACCCTCGGTGAGTAGTTGCTCGTGTGTGCCTTGTGACTCGACGGTGCCGTCGACCAGCACGACGATGTGGTCGTAGTCGGTGATGGAGGTGAGTCGGTGGGTGACGCTGACAACGGTGCGGCCCTGAATGGCCCGCTCGATCGTGTCATTGATCTGGCGTTCGGTTGTGGCGTCGAGCGCCGATGTGGCCTCGTCGAGAACCAAAATGGCGGGGTTGTTGACAAGGGCTCGCGCAATCGACGCCCGCTGGCGTTGTCCGCCTGATAGCAGTGATCCGCCCTCGCCGACGTTCGAGTGAAGCCCGTCGGCAAGCTGGCTGACGAAGCTGTCGATCTCGGCGGCGGTCGCCGCGGCCTCGACCTGCTCTGGCGTTGGATGATCGCCGCCCAGGGCGATGTTTTCGGCGAGTGAGATGTTGAACAGAAACGGATCTTGGAACACGACGCCGATCTGGCTGCGCAATGAGGACAGCGAACGTTCGCGAACGTCGACGCCATCGATGAGCAAGGCGCCTTCGTCGGGTTCGATGAGCCTCATGAGGATTCGCAGCACGGTCGACTTTCCGCTGCCAGAAGGCCCGACGAACGCGGTGCGTTTGCCCGCTGGGATGGTGACGTTGAGGCCGTCGAGCGTGCGCCGTTCCGGGCTGTAGGAGAAGCTGAGATTCTGTAGCTGGATCGAGTGCGCCAGGGTCGGCAACGGTTGGAGGTCTTCGCCGGCTGGTTCGACCTCGGCATTGGTGACCTCTTCGACTCGTTTGAGCGAGCCCATCGATGTCTGCATGGTCTGACCAAGGGTGGTCAGCTCGGTGACGGGACCAAGGAACTCGCCCATGACGCCCAGGAATGCCACCAGACCACCAAGGGTGAAGTTGCCCTGGAAGATCATCCAGGCGCCGATGCCGAGCACAGACATTTGCAGCAGGGTCATGATGAAGTTGACCGATAGGCCGAAGAGTCCGTTGAAGAGCGCCATGCGCTGCGCGGACTCGATGACCTTGCCTGAGGCCTCGGAGAATCGTGAGCTCTCGCGGCCCTCGAGTCGGAACAGCTTGACGACCGGCCCCGCCTGATAGTTTTCGGACGCAACCGTCATGAGCTTGGCGCCATCTTCTTGCAGCTGGATGCTTCGTTTCTGTGCGCCTTCGCCCATCTGGCGGTAGACGAAAGCGATGATCGGCGCGCCGACACAGACGAGCATGCCGAGCCAGAAGTTGACCGTCAACATGATGGCGCCGCTGACGACCAACGAGACCACCTGGAAGATGCCGGTATTGATCATGGCCGAAAGCCCGTTTTGCAGCTGCCCGACGTCTTGGAACATTCGCGACAAGACTTCGCCCTGCTGATACCCGCTCATTGACAATGAGCTGAGGTGCTGGGCCCGGTCGAACATCTCTTGACGGATGTCTCGGACGACTGATCCCGAGATGTAGGAGCTTTGAATCGATCGCCGAACGCCGGCGAGCAGTGACACGACAAAGGCGCCGATGAGCAAGAGCAGAAGCCGCCACACGCGGCTGCAATCTTCGCTGGGGATGACCTCGTCGAACAGATGGCGGGTCACGAACGGGTACACCGAGCTGAACGCCAGGCTCAAAAGCATGTAAACGAATACTTCGACCTGGCGCACCTTGTACGGCCAGAGGCGCCTGAAGGCCAGCCGCATGAACTGGCCGGCTTTGTAGTCAGATGCGTCGGCGGCAATCCATGATTGCAGGATCTGCCCGACTGGTTTGCCGAAGAGCTGACGGGCTCGCGAGTTGATCTGGTCTGGTGGTGACGCCAGGAACTCGCGGACGGTTGCGTCGTCAGACTGCTCGATCAGATGGCGGACGAACGCGGCCGCGGTCTGGGTGGCGGCAGGTTCGTCGAGTTCGGTCCAGTCGGCGGGTTCGGCATCGTGGAAGCCGGCCTTGGCCAGGCCGTAGCCGGCGATGAGGGCTTCGAGTTCGGATGCTGCTGGCAGTTGCGCACCGAAGATCAGCGCCAGAGCCCGCGTTGGGTCCTCGGGCGGCGAGTCTGATGAGACGACGCACCACACCTGGCCTGTCGCAGCATCGATGATTGAGCCGCCGGTGATCAGTGCGCCATCGCTCTCGATTGGATCGATCAGATGGATGGTGACTTTGGTGCCGTTGGCTTCGACGCCGAAACCGGCGAGTTTGCTTCGGGCCCGTCGAGCGCTATCGAGCATCGACTTGGCGGCTTTGCGTCCGGCGCTCTTCTCGATGAATCGCACTTCGATGTCATCGCGTTTGACCGATGACATGCCCTCGGGCACGCCGGGTCCGGAGGCGATTGGCTGCACCATGGTCGCCGATGACGCTGCTGGGGCACCTGCGGTGGCCTGAGGTTTCACCGGCGCAAGTGTCGCAACGGTCATCGTCACGCTCTGGCCCAGACGCACGATGTCGCCGGGGCGGGCCATCGTCGGCACATCGATGCGGCCCTCGTTGATGAAGGTGCCATTGGAGCTGCCCAGGTCGGTGACGACGCAGTATTCGTCGCCCGGCTCGATGGTCAGGTGTTCCCTGCTGATGGATCCGTCGGGAACGACGATGTCGCAGTCGCTGCGGCCGATCGTGGTGAGGGTCGAAATCGTGTGCGATGTCGCCGTGTTGCCGGCGGTGATCGTGATGTTATATGGCACGGTCATGCGCTGGCTTCCTCGTAGGTGGCCACTAATTCTTTGCTGAGACGGCGACGGGCGCGATGCAGAAGCACCCGAGCGTGACTGACGTCGATATCGAGCGCGGCCGCAATCTCTTGTGACGTGAAGCCGAAGGATGTCGCCAACTCGAGCACCGTTGCATCTCGGGTCGACAACCCGTCGATGCCGATCTGCAGCGCGCTCGCCAGTTCTCGCATTGCAGCCCAGTCGTGTGCTGACCAATCGCCCGATTCGAGGTCGAATGCTTCTGCTTGATCAGTGAAGTCGGTGGCGATGGTTCGTGAGGCGCTGCGGTAATGGTCGATCACCAGCCGACGTGCCAGCTGTGCGATCCACGCCTTGAACGCATCGGGGTTGCGCAGGGTTCCGATCTTGGACCAGCCTCGTTCGAACACGGTTTGCAGCAGGTCGTTGCGGGCCTGGGCGTCGTTGACGTCGTCGTTCAGGATCTTGCGGATGTACGGGTGGTAGCGCTCGTAGAGCTGCCCATAGGCCGTCGCGTCCCCTTGCTGTGCCTGCAGCACGAGTTGGTCGTCGCCTAACGTCGAACGTGAACGCGTCACTCGCTGCCTTATCGGTCCATGCGACCCTCCGCAGGCATCGCTCAGTTGTACTTGCATGTGGGTTTCCGCCGAGATACTCACGTCTTGATCCTGTTGTTTTTGCTGAAAGTGCAGTTTGAACCATCGCCATTAACGGCGCATTAACGCCAGCCGATGATGACAGGCAGACTGCCCTTTCTGGCCATAGTGGTAGCACACAGCGGGGCGGCGCGGGATATGTCCGGGCCGGGCTCAATGCCTGTAGCCTCGACGACAGGGGCAATAACGACGGTTATTGGTCGCTGAGATCAACGCTTCAAAGGGAGAAATAGTGGACGCAGAAAAGGCACCAGTGGCCGATTGGGAAACCGACTTCGACCACACCCATCCCGACTACGCGACCAACGCCCACCAGATCTGGGACGACCTGCGCTCTGGCTGTCCCGTGGCGCACAGCGAACGTTTTGGTGGCATGTGGCTGCCGACCCGCCACGAAGACATTGCGGCGATCGCCGCGAACAAGGACGGCCTGTACACGAGCCGCGGCGTCGTCGTCAGCGAGATGCGGCCCGACATGCCGGCGCCAATCGGGTACGCACCGCCGATCTCGAGCGATCCACCATTCCACGCTCCGGCTCGCAAGCTGCTGCTCGAGCCGTTCGCCCCTCGCAAGATCCAGGCACTCGAGCCGTTCACCCGCCAGTACTGCCACACGCTGATCGACGCGGCGCTCGAAAAGGCCGACGAGCACGGCTGGTTCGATGCCGCCGTCGACTACGCGCAGAACATCCCCGTACGGGTCATCGCCGAGATGTTGGGACTTCCGCCCGAAGACGGCGCGATCTTCCGCCGCTTCATCCACAACATCATCGAGAATCCCGTACAGCGTGAAGTCGCCGAAGAAGACACCGTCGAGTGGTACTTCGACCAGCAGATCGCGAAGCGCCGAGCCGACCCGAAGCCGCCGGGCGAGGGTGATCTCATCGACCACCTACTCAACCAAGAGATCTTCGGCGAACCGCTGGCCCCCGAGCATGTGCGTGGCACGGTCGTGCTGCTGCTGGTCGCCGGCATCGATACGACCTGGTCGTCGATCGGCTCGGCGATTTGGCACCTCGCCCAACACCCCGAGGACCTCGCACGATTCCGCGATGATCCCGATGTCCGCCCGTTCGCGATCGAAGAGTTCTTGCGTGCCTATGCACCGGTGACGATGGCCCGCATGGTCGCCGAAGACCACGAGCTACAGGGCTGCCCGCTCAAGAAGGACGACTGGCTGCTGTTGCCATTCCCGGCGGCCAACCGTGATCCCGAAGCGTTCAAGGACGCCGACAAGTTCGTGATCGATCGTCAGCGAAATCGACATGCCGCTTTCGGTCTCGGTATCCACCGTTGCCTCGGATCGAACCTCGCCTGCATGGAACTCTCGGTTGCCCTCGAGGTATTTGTCGAGCGACTCGGTGACTTCTCACTGGTCGATCCCGCATCGGTTCGCTTTTCGACCGGACAAATCCGCGGACCGCGAGAACTACCGGTATCTGTGAATTCGAACACGTAGCCGCGCTCTTTGACGTGCGATACTCGAAAGACCAACGGGCGGGGTCGTCCGTTGGCGAAAGAGGGTTTCCATGAAGATCAATTACAACCGCGAACTCTGCCAAGGGCACAACCGCTG
>JBDNHG010000782.1:0-8143 GCA_041688925.1 Acidimicrobiales bacterium
GACCGGGACGCAGCAGCGCCGGGTCGAGGATGTCGGGCCGGTTGGTGGCGCCCATCATGACGATGCCTTCGGTGGTTTCGAAGCCGTCCATCTCAGACAACATCTGGTTGAGCGTCTGTTCACGTTCGTCGTTACCGCCGCCGAGCCCAGCACCACGTTTGCGGCCAATCGAGTCGATTTCGTCGATGAAGATGATGGCTTTGCCCATCTTGCGAGCCGAGTCGAAAAGATCGCGCACACGACTGGCGCCAACGCCGACGAACATCTCCATGAAGTCAGAACCGCTGACCGACAGGAACGGCACCCCGGCTTCACCGGCGACCGCACGAGCGATCAGAGTCTTGCCGGTACCCGGAGGACCCACGAGCAGCAGGCCCTTGGGAATGCGGGCGCCAATTTCGGCGTACTTCTCGGGCATCTTCAAGAACTCGACGACTTCTTGAATCTCTTGTTTGACACCGGCATAACCAGCGACGTCTTCGAACGTGGTTCCTGGGCGTTCGGTGGTGTAGGTCTTGGCCTTTGAGCGACCGATCGACATGATGCCGCCGATCTGGCCTTGGGCCCGGCGTTGCATCCACCAGAAGAAGCCAATGAGCAAGCTGATCGGCAGCAGCAGTGGCAGCAGACTCGCCCAGATCGACGACTGCGGTGTGTCGAAGGTCAGCTTGAAATCGGGGACGCCATCGAGGAGTGTTCGGTCGGCTTCGCTGAGCTCGAGGGGGCCCTTGCTTGTGAAGGGCTCGCCCAGGGCCTCCTCGTCGTCTGCAAGTTCGGCGGGGGAGGGGCGATAGTGGCCGTCGATCTCGCCATTGAGGTTGTCGACCTCGGCCTCGGCGATCTCGCCGCTTTGGACCTGGCCCAGAAACTCGTCGTAGGTGATCTCGTCGCCGTCGTTGGACGGCGAAATCGAGGGCAGAAAGATCAGTGCCAGAACCGCAAACATCGCAAGCCACAACAGCAGTCGCGACCATCGTGGGTCGCTCCGCTTTAAGCGTGAATCGCCTGATTCATTGCGGGGCGGTGGTGGGGGAGGGGGTTTCACCATAGATTTAGGCTAGGTCCGTTCGTTCCATGTGAGATGGCAGCGTTGCCATCTAGGCAGTGTGTCTCGTCGTAGTGGTAACGGAAGTCGCCGTTCATCCATTCCCGAATCATGATGCCGAGGCAATATTTTCAGCATTTCTCGGACGGTCAGCTCGCGTTCGCGCCCGTACCATCGAGGACTAGCCTGGCTCGGTGACCGATCTTGAACAGCGTCTTGGCGCCATTGTTAAGGCCTATGACGTGCGCGGCGCGTATCCCGAACAGTTCGACGCCGATATCGCACGGCGACTGGGGTTGGCGTTCGCTGCGTTCTTGCGTCGCGAAGATCCTGAAGCGACACAGGTCATGTTGGGCCGTGACATGCGGCCGTCGGGCCCCGAGCTGTCGGGTGCCTTTGCCGAAGGTCTCATGTCGCAGGGTTTCGATGTGGTCGATCTGGGCCTGATCTCGACCGACGAGCTGTATTTCGCGGCGGGCTCGTTTAATGCGCCCGGTGCCGTCTTCACGGCGTCGCACAATCCTGCCGGTTACAACGGCATAAAGATGTGCCGACGAGGCGCCGCGCCGGTCAGCACGCCCGGCCTCGAGTTCATGCGCGACTACGCCGCTCGCATCGACCCCGCTGACCTGGGCACCGTCGAGCGGCCAGGCACCTTGTCGCACCACGATGTGCTCGCCGACTTCGTACGGCACCTGCACAGTTTCGTCGACGTCTCGTCGTTGCGTCCACTCAGGGTGGTAATCGATACCGCCAATGGCATGGGTGGTTTGGTGGCGCCCGCTGCCTTCGCCGATCTGCCGTTCGAAGTCGACCACTTGTATCCCGAGCTCGATGGCACGTTTCCCAATCATCCCGCAGATCCAATTCAGCCCGAGAATCAGCGTGATCTGCAAGCGCGGGTGCTCGAGTTGGGCGCCGACATCGGTTTGGCGTTCGACGGTGACGCCGATCGGGTGTTCATCGTCGACGAAAAGGCGCAGCCGCTGTCGGGGTCGATCACCACGGCAATGGTTGCGGCCGCCATTCTCGAACGTGAGCCGGGCGCAACGATTCTCTACAACCTGATTTGCTCGAAAACTGTTGCCGAAGTGGTTGGCGAGAATGGTGGCGAGGCCGTCAGAACCCGTGTCGGACATTCGTTCATCAAGGGCACCATGGCCGAAACGGGCGCGGCGTTCGCCGGCGAACACTCGGGTCACTACTACTTCCGTGATAACTGGCGGGCCGACTCGGGCTTGATCGCTGCGTTGGTCGTGCTCGAGATGTTGAGCGTCGCCGACAGGCCGCTGAGCGATCTGCGAGCGCCCTATGACAGGTATGTCGCCTCCGGCGAGATCAACACTCGGGTCAGCGATGCCCAGGCCGTCGTCGAACATGTCGCGGGCTTTTACGGCGACGCCGGTGCGAACATCGACCGACTTGACGGACTGACCGTTGAGATCGGCGATTGGTGGTTCAACCTGCGGGCTTCGAACACCGAACCCTTGCTGCGGCTCAATCTCGAGGCGCGAACACAAGTCGAATGCGACGCTCATGTCGCCGAAGTGCAAGCCATCATGGCTGCGATCTGATTCACTAGGACTCCTTATGACACTCAGTGCTGAACTTCTCGCCGTGTTGGCTTGCCCCGAAGACAAAGGGCCCCTGCTGTACTTCGGAGATGATGGTGGGCTGTACAACCCCCGCTTGCAGCGTCGTTATCTGATCACCGACGGCATTCCGATCATGCTGATCGACGAAGCCGAAGCGGTGAACGACGAAGATCACGCCGCGCTCTTGGCCAAAGCCGAGTCAGAAAGCATCACCCTCACCTTCGAGGCCTGAATTGGGCTCTGTATTGTCCTGGCGCCTGGCGCCTGGACAATACAGAGCGTGTGATGCTTGGCGTCGGGAGTCAGCTTTCGAGGCCGAACGTCGGCCGACAGTGCTCGAAGCCTTCAACCTGAATTGGTAGGCCGGTACGGGTGTCCTCCCAGCGCTGCCTGCTGATTCGGAAGCGCTGCGTGTCGCTCACACCGTCACGCCGCTGCGAGGTGCCGACGCCATTGGGTTCGTAGCCAACTGCGAGCGACACCCGCTGCGACGCGGTGTTGTCGGTGAAGGCGGTGCTCTCGATGGCTCCGGCCCCGAGCTCGGTGAACGCGAAATGCAACACGGCTCGACGCATCTCTTTGCCAATGCCTTTGCCCTGATGCGCGATGCTCAGCCACGAACCCGTCGCTGCGACTCGCAAGCGGGCGAAGTCATAAGCCAACAAGTTCTGCATCCCGACCACGACCCCGTCGAGCAGTACGGCCAGCGTCAGCGCCCGACTCGAGCTCGGGCGATTTGGCGTCGGTCCACGGCGTGGTGAATGGCGTGCTCGCCAAATCGTGAATGCCGGCACGAACAGCGTCGACAAGACCAACCAGGTCGTCGTCTGTCGGCACTCGAAGCTCGAGCCGGGGTGTGGTGATGCGAAGGCCAAACAGCGGCCAGTGTTCGGTCAGATCCATTGCCCAGTGTGACCCACCGACACGGCGCCGTCACCTGGGTTTCGCGACGGGGTGGCGAGCCGGCAAATTGGGCATCTGTTCACCACCGGCTCCTGCCGACCCGCCTCCTATTTGGGGGAGCGTCGCGTTCTGTGGGTCATTTGATTCAAATGGGGCGCAAGAACTGCCATGCTGGGCTGTGATGACGGAAGCTACATGGGTGCCAGTCGTGGTTGATCCCCTCGTTCCCCCAGCTCGTCTCGGCGCGCTGATGGTCGAGCGGCGCAATGCGAAGGGCCTCGACATCGTCGAGATGGCACGACGGTCGAATGGCATGTTCACGCCGACCTACCTCGAGAACGCTGAACGTGGCCGGGTCGCACTCGACGATCGCGTCATCGGCCATTTGGTGGGTTTGTACGAGGTGAACGCTGGCCCCGTGGTGCCGCAACGTTCCGAATTGATCCTGGACATTGACCGTCAGGAACTCAGCGTCGGCGACACAGCAGTCGAGTTCGATTCGTTACATGCCGACGACGTGCTCGCTCGCTACGTCTCGCTCATCTATTCACTGCGCGGCCTCGTGCCAGGCAGTGACCTTGTTCTTCGCGACCGAGATCTCGGCGTTTTGGCGTCGAGTCTTGGTTACACCGAAGCTGATCTGCGGCGCGAGATCCGCGGCCTCATCCACGCTCCAGACTCGGTGCAACGAGCCCGGGCTGTTGGGTGGGGCAAGATGCTTGCCGCCGCCGGCGTGCTTGTTGGACTTACTGCGGTGGGCGCAGTGGTGCTCGTCGGCACGTCGAGCAACGAGGCGCAGACCGAAGTTCTCGGTGAACAACAATTGTTCGCCACCACGGGTATTCCGGCAGCACTCGGCGCCGAAGCCGAAGCCAGCATCGATTTCGACTTCCGAGCCGCCCTGCCCGGTTGGGACATCGGCTTTGCCGACGACCATCCCGACTTCCTCGGCGTGACAAGGTCCGAAGACAAGTCGATCGTCGTACATGTGGAACCCGACGCAACCGTCGATGTGATCGCCGGGGTGTTGATGCATGAAGTCGGGCATGCGCTCGACCTCGAGCGCATGAACGACAGCCAGCGGTCCGAATGGATTCAGCTCCGCGATATGCCGGCCACGTGGTGGCCTGGCAATGGCCTGAGCGACTTTTCTGTCGGTGCGGGTGACTTCGCCGAGGCAGTTTCGGCGTTCACAACGGGTTCACCCAGCAGCAGCGTCTACGGCGAATTCAACGAGAAACAACTGGCGTTCGTCGCCGACATTCTTGCTGGCTAAGGGCGAGGCAGCGCAGACACCGCTAGAGTTTTTGTAGCTCGGGCTGCGCGGAAGCTCGGTGTCAGACGACACCAGCCGGGGTTTGCAACGTGAGGAGGCCGCCGCACCGGCGAGCGCTTCCTCCGAACTCCCGAACAGAGGACTTCCATGACTGACACCGCTCAACAAGACTTTCGCGTCGCCGATCTATCACTTGCCGAATTCGGCCGCAAAGAGATCCGCCTCGCCGAACACGAGATGCCAGGTCTCGTTTCATTGCGAGCCACCTATGCCGACGAGCAGCCGCTCGCCGGAGCCCGCATCGCCGGCTCGTTGCACATGACCATCCAGACGGCAGTACTGATCGAGACGCTTGTTGCGCTCGGCGCCGACGTGCGGTGGGTTTCGTGCAACATCTTCTCGACCCAGGACCACGCCGCTGCGGCAATCGCCGTCGGCCCTGAGGGCACCGTCGAGAACCCGTCCGGTACTCCTGTGTACGCATGGAAGGGCGAGACGCTCGAAGAGTACTGGTGGGCTACCGAGAAGCTCTTCCACTGGCCCGACGGACAGGGACCGAACCTGATCCTTGACGACGGCGGCGACGCCACAATGCTCGTGCACAAGGGTCTCGAGTACGAACTCGCCGGCGCCATACCTGCAACCCCCGATGATGCCAGCGAAGAAGAAGGCGTGTTCATGGAGCGCCTGCGCACCATGTGGGCCGCAGACTCAGGTTTCTGGCAGCGCATTGCACCCGGCATCCGCGGTGTCAGCGAAGAAACCACGACCGGTGTTCACCGCCTTGCGGCAATGGCCGCCGAAGGCTCGCTGCTGTTCCCGGCAATCAATGTGAACGACTCGGTCACAAAGTCGAAATTCGACAACCTCTACGGCATCCGCCACTCGCTGGTCGACGGCATCAACCGTGGCACCGACGTGATGCTCGGCGGCAAGCTTGCGGTTATCTGCGGCTACGGCGACGTTGGCAAGGGCTGCGCCGCTGCACTCAAGGGCCAGGGCGCCCGAGTCATGGTCACCGAGGTCGATCCAATCTGTGCGCTGCAAGCTGCAATGGAGGGCTTCCAGGTCGTGCGTCTCGAAGACGTCATGGAGACCGCCGACATCTTCATCACCACTACCGGCAACAAGGGCATCATCTCGGCCGATCACATGTCGCGTATGAAGCACCAGGCGATCGTCGGCAACGTCGGCCACTTCGACAACGAGATCGACATGGCGGGCCTCGACAAGATGAGCGATGTCATGCGCATCAACATCAAGCCGCAGGTCGACGAGTTCGTCTTCCCCGACGGCCATTCGGTGCTCGTGCTCAGCGAAGGCCGCTTGTTGAATCTCGGCAATGCAACCGGACATCCGAGCTTCGTGATGTCGTTCAGTTTCACCAACCAGGTGCTTGCCCAGATCGAACTGCACAAGAATGCTGCCAGCTACGACAAGTCAGATGTCGTCACGTTGCCCAAGGTGCTCGACGAAGAAGTCGCTCGGCTGCATCTCGAACATCTCGGCGTTCGGCTGACGACGCTCTCGCAGGAACAAGCCGACTACATCGGCGTTCCGGTCGATGGACCCTACAAGCCAGATCATTACCGCTACTGATCACCTGATTCGTGCGCCTGCCTTGTGTGCACTCCCCTGGGGAGTGCACACTCGAGGCTGTCGCACCCGCAACGTAACGTTGCGAACATGTTGCTCGAAGCAGGATGTGTCGTATGTGCCTCGCGGTCGGGCCCGGTTTGTGCGCGGTGCGCTGCAGCGTTGCGCCCAGCGCATGATCTGACCGTTCCCGACCTCGATACCTGTCGGGCGGGGTTCGTGTTCGACGAACAGGTACGGCCGATCATCACTGCGTTCAAGTATCGGCGCCAACGCCGCATCGCTTCCTGGTGTGCGGCGTCGGTCATCGATCTCGTGCCCCAGGTAGCCGATGTGATCACCTGGATTCCGGCCACGCCTGAGCGTCGACGAATGCGAGGATTCGATCAAGCCGGCGAGATAGCGCGGTGTCTCAGCCGCTCGACCGGCGTTCCGCGGTCTCGTCTTCTCGATCGAGCGCGCTCTGACGGCCGGCAAACCGGCCTCAATCGAAGCGAACGACAACAGGGTCCAGAACTCGTGGCGAAACGCGGTGTGCCTTCATTCGTGGTGCTCGTCGATGACGTCGTCACGACCGGTTCGTCAATGCGCGTGGCGGCAAGGGCACTGCGCTTGGCCGGCGCCGACCGAGTGGTGGGCGTCGCGATCGCTGCAACGCCACTGCGTCGAGATGTTTGCCTTGCTTCGCCGGCAATCGCGTCTATCATCCGTGAATGGACGTGAGACTCAGTGCAAAACGGACCGAAGTTACTCCTCGACTCGAGCAGTACGCCACCGAAAAGGTGCAGCGCTTAGATCGGTTCGTCGAAGGGCTCGACCGCTCAGATATCCATTTCGTCGAAGAGGTAAACCCTCGCATCGCGAATCGGGTCATGTGCGAAATTACCGTCGAAGGACATGGTCACCATGTGCGTGCCAAACACACAGCACCCGACCCATTCGCTGCGGTCGACGGCACTGTCGACAAGCTCGAGCGCCAGCTGCGAAAACTGAAGACCCGCCTTATCCGCCGCTGGCACGCAAGTGGCGACAAGCAGGTTCTGGTCGATGCTGGCATTCTCGATGCTGAGGCTGAAGCCGAGGCGCCAGCACCACCGAAGATCGTGAAGTCGAAGAAGTTCCACATTGCATCGATGACTGCCGAAGAAGCGGTTCTCGAACTCGAACTCGTGAATCACGACTTCTACTTCTTCCACAATTCCGAAACGATGCGCGCCGCCATTGTGTACCGCCGCGAGGGCGGCGACTTTGGCCTCATCGACGAGGCGGGCTGAGCACCGTCATGGCGACCCCGAGCGCCGTCGAGAGAGCGCAACGATTCGTCGACCTTCACGCCGGCAACGAGTTGTTCGTCATGGCGAATCCGACCACAACCGGGATCGCCAAGCTGCTCGAGCAGCTTGGATTCCCAGCGATGGGCACGTCGAGCGCTGCGCTTGCTCGATCGCTTGGCCGCCAAGACGGCCAGCGAGCGGTCTCGCGCTACGAGTCGATCAGCCATGCCAAAGACATCGCAGCAGCGACAACGGTGCCGATCTCGGGTGATTTCGAGAACGGCTATGGCGACGACCCAAGCGACGTCGCTTTGACGGTGCGAGCGGCGATCGATGCCGGTCTGGCCGGATGTTGCATTGAGGACGCAACAGGTCTCGCCGACCCGGTCATCTACGATGCCGGGCTTGCGGCCGAACGAATCGCTGCCGGCGCCGAGGCGATCGATGGTCATCC
>JBDNHG010000783.1:0-1399 GCA_041688925.1 Acidimicrobiales bacterium
CCTGTCCGAGCCGGGAGGGACGAGCGGCGGGGTGTGGCGGCTTGTTGCAGGGTCCGACGAAGGTCGGGTGAGCGCGAGCGAGCAAAGTGTTACTGCAGCGGCGAGTTGCGAGCCCCGGCGAGCAGACTCGGTCAGTGAGCGAAGCGAACGCCCGAATGCCAGGAGCAGCCGAAGGCGAGCGGGGAAACTGTCGTATGGCTGTGTCATTGTGGTCGTGTGAGGCAAAAGCGCACGATCACCGATACCGTTGCACGGTTACATCTAGACCCTGCTGTGAAGTCCACAGCCCTGTTATTTCAGGTCCAGAGGGAGGTTGCTCATGCGAGCATATGAATTGATGGTCATCTTTGACGGTGATCTAGACGACTCGACTGCCGCTCAGGCGTCGAATCGTGTCACTGCTCAGGCAGAAGAATTCGGTGCATCGATCGAAAAGAACGATTGGTGGGGTCGACGCAAGTTTGCCTACGAAATCGATCACAAGGTCGAGGGTTACTACCTCGTCCTCGAGTTGATTTCAGAGAACGGATCGTTCATCAACGATCTCGACCGGTCACTCCGGCTTGCGGACGATGTTGTCCGCCACAAACTGTTGCGTCTCCCCGATCACGAGGCCGAAAAGCGCGGCCTGATCGGCGCAGCATCCTGAGAGGAAGCACCCCATGGCAATAGGAAACACCGTAAATATCGTTGGCAACGTAACTCGCGACCCCGAACTCCGCTACACACCTAGTGGCGCCTCGGTTGCGAACTTCTCGGTTGCCTGGAACCGTCGGTACGAGCGCAATGGCCAGCAGGTCGAAGAGGTCAGCTTCTTCGACATTGTCTGCTGGGGCACGCTTGCCGACAATGTGTCTGCATCGCTCACCAAGGGCACCCGCGTAATGGTTGTTGGTCGACTTGACCAGCGCTCGTGGGAAACCCCCCAAGGTGAAAAACGCAACAAGATCGAAATCACCGCGGACGACGTCGCACCCAGCATGCGCTGGGCCTCGGTCGAAGTCACCCGCAACCCACGCGACGACAACTTCGGTGGTAGCGGCGGAGGCGGCAACTTTGGTGGTGGCGGTAACGCCGGTGGCGCCCCCGCACAAGGCCAGCCAGCTCAAGGGCAGCCCGCTCCGCGCGCTGCCGCACCACCCCAGCAGGATTACAACTACGACGAGGAGCCTTTCTAATGGCAGGCCGAGGTAAGCCCAAACGCAGTATGAAGCCACGCGACAATCCACGTCGTGGCAAGAAGAAGATTTCTGTACTCACCCAAGAAAAGATCGAGTACGTCGACTACAAAGACGTCAACGTGCTCCGTCGTTTCATGAGCGACCGGGCCAAAATCCGCGCTCGCCGGGTAACAGGAAACGACACCCAGCAGCAGCGTGAGATCGCCCGTGCGATCAAG
>JBDNHG010000784.1:0-14868 GCA_041688925.1 Acidimicrobiales bacterium
CGGCGACAGATCCACTCTTTGGATCATCGAGCAGCCCGGTGATGCGGTCGAAGTGGTGCTCATTGACAATACGGCCATAGTCGTCGCTGGCGCGGGGTTCGGCCCCATAGAAGTCGGTCACTGCGGTCTGGATTGCATCGACGAGTCGATCACGGACCGAGCTCTCGACCAGCACATAATCGGGAGCGATGCAGGTCTGTCCAGAGTTGACGAACTTGCCCCATGCGATACGGCGCGCCGTCACGTCGATGTCCGCATCGGCGGCCTCAATCGCGGGGCTTTTGCCTCCCAGCTCGAGCGTGACCGGCGTGAGATGTTCGGCCGCAGCCCGCATCACGATCTTGCCGACACGCTCGCCACCGGTGAAGAAAATATGATCGAATCGCTGCTCGAGCAAGGCGCTCGATTCTTCGACGCCACCCTCGATGACGGCGATCGCTTCCGGGTCGAGATACTTCGTGCACAGCTCAGCCAGAGCCGCGGAGGTAGCCGGTGCAGACTCGGAGGGTTTGGCCACGATCGCGTTGCCCGCAGCGATCGCCGCCGCCATGGGCGACAGCAACAATTGCAGCGGGTAGTTCCATGGGGCCATGATCAACACGACACCTTTGGGCTCGGGCACGACTCGGGCAGTGGCCGGCTGGAAGGCGATGGGCACCTTGACCTTGCGGGCCTTGGCCCAATCGTCGAGATTTGATCGCTGGTGGCCAATATCGCTGAGCGTGAACCCGATCTCGGTGGTCCAGGCCTCGGTGGGTGCCTTGCGCAGGTCGGCGTGAAGCGCGGCCAGGAACCAATCAGAGTTCTCGCGCAGCATGGTCTCCATGGCGTTGAGCTGACCGCGGCGCCACGCGAGCGGACGGGTGATCTCGCGGTCAAATCCTGACTGGATTCGCGCCACGAGGGCTTCCGCATCCAAACCGGGACCCGGTTTGCTGGTATTGGCTTTGTGGGGCGCAGAGTCGGTCATAGCAACAGTATGGGCTTGCCAGGCCGGAGATGACGGAGTTGGGCCGGCCGTTGCTCTGCCTCCTGGGTTCTCGCCGACTCTTCGTTCGAACGTGTCGTACTAGTCACGTTTAGCCAGCCACCCCGATGGGTAGCGTCAGAAAACCGCAAGGTTCTCACTATTTACTCAAAGTCCGATGGCAGCGCTCACTACTCCCGCACCCGAGCATCATGGCTCGTCCAGAAGCCGATTGATCGACTTCGCGTGGAATGTGGCCGTGCTCGGCTTGCTGTGGTTCGGCTATTCGGCCGTACGTGGCGTGACCGCCGACGAATTCTCCGTTGCCATGGACAACGCTCGTGATCTCCTTCGGTTGCAACACCTGCTCGGCCTGCCGAGTGAACTCGGCTTTCAACAAGGCCTCATCCGACGCACCCACCTGATCCAAGCGGCGAACTCGTACTACATAGGAGTGCACTTCCCGCTGACGGTTACCTTCCTTGCCTGGGTGTGGCTGCGCCACAGGTCGAAATTCGACCGCATCCGCAACACCTTGATCGCGGTCACTGGCACCGGTCTTCTCATCCACCTTGCCTATCCGTTGGCGCCGCCCCGCATGGTCTCGGGTTTCGTCGACACCGCCGCGGTCTTTGGCCCAAACCCCTATGACCTGAGCGTGTCTCAAGCCGCCAACCAGATTGCGGCGATGCCATCGCTGCATGTCGGGTGGGCACTGTTGGTGGCGCTCGGCGTTATTTCGATTCTTCAGTCGCCGCTGCGATGGCTGGCGGTCGCCCACCCGGCGATCACGCTGGCGGTCGTCGTGTTGACCGCGAACCACTATTGGCTCGATGCAGCGGTCGCTATTGCCCTGGTCACCGTCTGCTGGATCGTCTTCAGCTACCAACGCCACCCCGCGCAACAATGCTCCCAACCCATAACCCAGCGCAGCCTGATCCGTGACCGCCGCATCGACCGGGCCGATTCCTCCCCCCGATGATTTTGACGACTCATCCCCTGTCGACCACACTCCGAGTGCACGAAGGGAGTCGGGCTCGGATTCCGAGACCCTGATCGCTCACGTATAGGTCGGGGGGCCATGGATCTGTTCTTGCAGCGCTGTTTCGACAGCCTGTTCAACGGCGCCATTTACGCATCGCTCGCCCTTGCGATAGTGATGTTGTTCCGCTCGACAGGACTCTTGAACTTTGCCCTCGGCGAGATTGGAATGGTCGGCGGCTACACCGCACTCGTCATGCTGTCGCCGGCGACGGTCGCGACGTCAGCGTTCAGTGTGCCAGTCGTGGGAGCGGCCACCGCAGCCCGCCTGCCCGGACACCCATTCCCCGTGCCGGTAGCGGTACTGATCGGCGTCACGATGAGTGCTCTGCTCGGCGCCGCCCTGTACTACGCGATACTGCGACCGCTAAAAGGCCGGTCCGAGTTCGTCACGGTGAACGCAACCGTCGCGCTGCTCATTGCGTTGGCCGGGCTCACAAGTGAAATCTGGGGCGGTCGGAACCTGGACTTCCCGGCCATCTTTCCCGATAACCCAGACGACTTCGTTACCTTCTTCGGAGGCCGACTGCGGTACACGACCATTGGGGCTTGGGCGCTTCAACTCGGGCTCATCGCAATGATCGCGACCCTGCTGCACAAGACCAAAACTGGGCTGGCCTTCAGAGCGATAACAAGCAACATCGAGGCGGCTCCACTGATGGGAATCAAGGTCGACAGAACGTTGGCACTGGCCTGGGCGTTGTCCTCGGGTCTGGGCGCACTCACCGCTTCACTCGTTGCTGCCTCGACAATCATGCGACCAGGAATGATGGTGCAGGTCCTGATACTTGCGTTCGCCGCCGCAACCATTGGAGGGCTCGATAGCGCGAAGGGCGCGTTGGTTGGAGGACTGCTCGTAGCGGTGGCACAGACCTTCATTCCCGCCTATACGCCGCTGCCCACCGAACTTGCTGTTGTCGCCCCGTTTCTCGCGATGACAATCCTGCTGATGTTCCGATCCCAAGGCCTGTTCGGCACCGCTCGGGTAGAACGGGTATGAGTCCAACACCGCCGCCGTCTCGTCGCAGCCGAACTCGGCGCGCCGCTCCACTCGTTCTGCTGGGCCTCTTTGTCGCACTTCCGCCGCTGCTTCTGACCCGACCCGAACTCGAGGACTACTCACAAGCGTTCGTTCTCGTCCTCGCAGTTCTCGGGGTCAGCATCTTGACCGGTACGACCGGACTCATCTCACTCGGCCACGCGGTGTTCGTCGCGATCGGCGCCTTCTCTGTCGCCAACCTTCTCGATGCAGGTCTACCGGTTGTGCTGGCCTTGCCCGTCGCCGCCCTGTTCGCCGGGCTCGCCGGCATTGTCCTTGCCTTGCCCGCATTGCGAGTCCGCGGACCCTACTTGGCGCTCATCACGCTTGGGCTCACGATCATGTTCCCGCCCATAGCGCGCCGTCTCGGGACCCTGACCGGCTCTGCGCTGGGGCGCACGGTACGAACCGCTCCCTTCGACCCGCCAGACTTCTTGCACCTCGGCGCACGTCTTCATATGTGGAATTACCTCGTGTGCCTCGTGGTCGTCGGGCTGTGGTTCATTGGCGCTCGCAACCTGCTGAATAGTCGGATGGGCCGAGCCGTGAAAGCCACCAAGGATCACGAATATGCCGCGGCCGCCTTTGGCATCAACATCGCAACCGCCAAGACGGGGATCTTCGGGATCTCCGCAGCAATGGCGGGCACCGCTGGTGCACTTCAGGCGCTGATCGACCCGTACCTGAATGCAAACGACTTCGACTGGAACATGTCGCTCGAGCTCTACAGTTCTGCCGTCATCGGGGGTCTTGGCAGCCTGCTGGGCGCAATACTGGGGGTAGTCACCCTGACGGCCGTGCCGTGGCTGAACGACACGGCTGGCCTGCTCGACAACGCGTCACTGGCGTTCGGCATCGGGCTTCTCATCGTGATCTTGGTCGCCCCCAACGGACTCGCAGGCGAAATCCAACGGCTACGAACGAGACTCACCGCGGGGAGAACCAAGGCACCCTCTGATGCAGACCAACCCGATCCGAACAATCTGGTCAAAAGGGGCACGACATCCAGCGAAGCCTGAACACACAGCGACCGCTACAGTCAGTGTGTTCGTAGGCAGCGTGTTCGTCGTCAGGGCAGTTATGACAGACTCACCGTCATGTCGACAGCCGCACCCGATGGCGATCTGAGCACATTCGATCAAGAACCGTTCGCCGCAGATGGTGCCAGCATGGCGGTGTATCGAAAGGGATCAGGGCCGGCAGTGATCGTGCTCACCGAAATGCCGGGCCTTTCGCCCAAGGTCCTCGGTTTCGCTGATCGAATCGTTTCGCTCGGCTGCTCGGTTGCGGTGCCCGACCTGTACGGCACTGCCGGGCGCGACCCACTGGCCGGGTCGACGTTGTCCGCCGCCGCCTATGGCTTGCGATCGATGGTCAGCGGATGTGTGAGCCGCGACTTCAGCACCTATGCACTCGATCGCACTTCGCCCATCGCCGGCTGGTTGCGGGCATTGGCCCGCAGCGAACACGACCGTTGCGGCGGTCCTGGCGTTTGCGTGGTCGGCATGTGTTTCAGCGGCGGATTCGCACTCGCTATGGCAACCGACCCGGCGGTGATTGCGCCCGTCATGAGTCAGCCGTCGCTTCCCCTCGGGCTCACCAAGAAACGCAAGAGCGCGGTCGATGTCTGCGAAGCCGACCTCGACGTCATAGCGCGACGTTGCTCGGCCGAAGGTCTGCGCGTGCTCGGACTGCGATTCGACGGCGATCCGCTCGTGCCGGTCGAACGGTTCGCCTATCTGAAAGAGCGGCTCGGTGATGGGTTTTTCACCATCGAACTCGACCAGGCCGATGGCAATCCGTCGGGCATCGACAGCCCACTCATCAGCAGCCATCACAGTGTGTTGACCGGTGCGTTAAACGACGAACCCGGCGAACCCACACGGGCCGCGCTCGACCGGGTTCTCGACTTCTTCACCAGCAGGCTTCTGCCCAACTGAATCCCGAACGTCAAGCTCCAGCCGTCACCCGGTCAGCGAGAGACGGCGCAGGGCATTTCAGCTCAACTCGACCGGGGTTCCTGCGTGGGTGTAGCGGAAGTCGCAATGGGTGGCGCCGCCCATGATCGTCTGGGTGCGTTCGAACATGATGTTCGGATTGAAGCCTTCGATCATGGTTGCATCGCGGTCGCATGAATACAGGGCACCTAACTCGGGGATGCCAAGGCCGCGATACATCTCGGCATAGCGACACCGTGTCACGTTGAATGCGTATACCTCGGGTTGATCCTCGACAATCTCTATCTCGAGCGCGCCGCCTTTGGTCCAGTTGTCAGTGCCGGAGGCAAAGGTCGCCAAGTCATCGCCACCGAGCATGGCGGCAAGCGCCGCGCCCTGGGCCTGGGCGACCTCGACGACGACCTCTCGAGCCAATTCGATCACCCGATCATGACCGAACTCTTCGCCAAGACGCTTGAGCAGTGGTGTCACGATGCGCGCTTCGATCTCGCGGCGCTTCAAGACACCGATGTCGTTGAGCGTGTCCTGAAGAATATCGGTTTCGTCGGCCATGCGCTGAGTATCTCATGGTGCCGAGCAGCATGCCACCAGAGCAGCACGCCGCCAAGACGTGCCTCGCTGTGCTGAGGACCCGTCAGCTCGTGCGTGCCAATCCCGGCATGATCCGGGCAACCAGGGCGACGGCCAGGCTGCCAAGAGCAACGAAGCCCGCCGTCAGCGCCCAACCATCGGCACCAAACAAGTGGAGTTCGAAGAACTTGCGGGCGAACGGCAAGGCGACGATCAACGCGTAGAGGCCGGCCATAGCAACCGCCAGGAGGACCTTCCATGGTCGCAATGGTCGGCTCGCTACAACCAGGATGGCAAGCCCGATGCCGAGCAGGGTGATCGTGGCCAAGGTGCGAGCCTCTTCGATCGGCAGGTTGAGCCGACGCCGAGCAAGCTCATAGGCCGCCAGGGTCGATATACCCGCGGCGATGCCAGCCGGTATCGAGAATCGCAGCACTCGTGCCAGGAAACCCGAACGCACGCGGTTGACCTCGGGCGAAAGCGCCAGGAAGAAACCGGGTATGCCGATGCTGAACGTGCCGATCAAGGTCAGTTGTCTCGGCAGAAATGGAAACGGGCTGCCGAGTGCCCCGATGCACAGTGTGAGCAACACCGCATAGACGGCCTTGGTGACGAACAGGTTGGCTACTCGCTCGACATTGTTGATGACCTTGCGGCCCTCGTTGACCACCACTGGCAAGGTCGAGAACGAGTCGTCGGTCAGCACGAGATCGGCAACCGCTCGGGTTGCGGCGCTGCCCGAACCCATGGCGATCCCGAGATCGGCGTCCTTGAGCGCGAGCACGTCATTCACGCCGTCGCCGGTCATGGCAACCACATGGCCCTGGGCCTGCAACGCATGCACCATGTCTTGTTTCTGGCGAGGAGCGACGCGGCCGAACACATCATTGTCGGCCAACGCCTGGCCGAGATCGTTGCTTCCATCGAGCAGTGTTCGTGCATCGATAGCCACCCCGCGGGCGTGCAGTCCGGCGCGTTCGGCAATTGCTCCGACGGTCTCAGGCGAGTCGCCCGAGATGACCTTCACCGTGACATCCTGATCGGCGAAGTAGGCCAAGATCTCGTTGGCATCGGGCCGGATCTCGTCGCGAAGTTCGACGATCGCCACCGGTACCAAATCGTCGGGCGCGGTGTCATTGGCCGGCGCGGTATCGCTCGACGCCAGCGCTATAAGCCGCTGACCGGCGTTGCTCAACTCAGACACAAGAGTCGAAGCCGATGAGTCGGCCCGCAGCAACACATCAGGTGCTCCCATGTACCACCAGCCATGGCCATCGAACTTGACGGCCGACCATTTACGAGCACTCGAAAACGGTTCGAACTCGGCCGGCTCCCACGACGATGATGTTCCCACTTCAGTGCTGATCGCGGCCATCGTGGCGTTGGGAGCATCGTCGGCTGCTGCGAGTGCGGCGAGCGCCTCCCGGGCATCGTCACCATCTGACCCGTCGAGCGCATGCAGATCGGCGAATACGATCTGGCCGGTGGTGATGGTGCCCGTCTTGTCGAGGCAGAGCACGTCGACGCGGGCCAGTACTTCGACCGTCGACAGTTGTTTGGCGAGCGCTTTGCGCCGAGTCAGCTCGAGCACCCCGGCGACAAAGGCCAGACTCGTGAGCAACACCAGACCATCGGGCACCATGGCAACCGCAGCCGCGACCGTACCTTGCAGTGCGTCCTGCCATCGATCCTCGGTGTTGAGCAACGACACGAGCAAGAGCACCGAGGCGACCGGAATGATGATGGTCAGCCAGCGGATGATGCGGTTGATGGCTTGGCGCAGATGCGATTCGGCCGCGTTGAACGTCTTGGCTTCGGTCGCCAGTGTTGCGGCGTAGCTTTTGTCGCCAACCGCTGTGGCCGTGAACCTGCCCGAACCCGCGACGATGAAACTGCCCGAGAGCACCTCGTCATCAACGGCTTTTTTCACCGGCATCGATTCGCCCGTGAGCATCGACTCGTCGACCTGAAGCCCGGTCGCGGCGATGATGACGCCGTCAACCGGCACCTCGCCACCTGGCGCCAGAATGATCACGTCGTCCTGAACCACCTGATCGCTTTCGATGGTGACTTCGTTGCCGTTGCGCACAACAACCGCTTGGGGTTCGGTGAGCACCTGCAACTTGGCGAGCTCACGGCGAGCCTGCACTTCTTGGGCTACTCCGACGATCGTGTTCGACAGCACAACACCAACGAACAGGCCATCTTTCCAATGGCCCGAAATCAGGACCAGTACGAAGAGCGCCAACATGATGGCGTTGACTGGCGTGAGTGCGTTGGCCCGCAGGATGTGCAGCGCCGAACGTCCGGGCGGATCTGATACCTGGTTGACGAGTCCGGCCGAAACTCGCTCTTGCACCTGTTCATCTGACAGGCCCGCGCTCGTGCCGCCGTCTGCCTGGGGCGTCGTCATGGTCGTCATTCCTTCGATCCGTGCGAACGATTACCAATGAGGCTGTGCATCTGCTGGCAAATTGGTGCCCGCCGCCTGTCAGCAGATTCAGCCGATTGCACCGCTGCTGCGCAAGCTCGCAACGTACTCGCATTGTTACCCGTGGCCGCGCGACCTCTTCGGCCGGCTTGCCCGGCCTGGTGCAACGTTGAACAGACCAGTGCAACATTGGATGACGGTGTGTGAAGTTCTGGGCCTGCGAAACCGCTAGAGCGCGTCTTGCTTGCCGATGAGTTGCATCACCGATTCGCCGCCAAGTTTGGGTCCCTCGACATGCAGGTGACAGCGCGAGACGCCGCCCCCGGGTATCGGGAAGTCAGGAGGTTCGACCTCGGCGCAGATCTCCATCGCAAACGGGCAGCGGGTGCGGAAGCGACAGCCGCTAGGCGGATCAAGCGGACTTGGTTGATCACCCGAGAGCACGATGCGTTGACGGCTGCGTTGAAGCTCGGGGTCAGGCACGGGGATCGCCGAGTTCAGCGCCGCGGTATAGGGGTGTGTCGGCCGCTCGTACACCTCGGCACTCGGGCCCGTCTCGACGATCTGGCCGAGATACATCACCGCGGTGCGAGTGCTCATCAGGCGCACAACAGCAAGATCGTGCCCGATGAAGAGATACGAGGTGCCGATCTTGTCCTGGATGTCGCGCATCAGATTGATGATCTGGCTCTGGGTTGACACATCGAGCGCGCTGACGGGTTCGTCACAGATCACAAGTTCTGGATTCGAGATGATCGCGCGAGCGATAGCTATTCGTTGACGTTGACCGCCAGAGAACTCGTGTGGGTACCGCTCGGCGAGGCTGCGACGCAATCCCACCATCTCGAGTGTTTCGAATACTCGCTCGCGCCGAACGTCGGCGTCGAGTGACTCATGAAGCTTCAGCGGCTCCTCGAGCAATTGCAAAATACGCATCGACGGATTCAGCGACGAATAAGGATCTTGGAAGACCACCTGGATGTTGCGGCGCATGGCCCGCATCTGCCGCTTCGACAATTGAGCCAGGTCATCGTCGCCGAATTGGATCTTGCCTGACGATGGCTTGTTGAGCTGCAGAATCGCCTGTCCGGCTGTCGACTTGCCGCTGCCCGACTCGCCGACGAGGCCAAGCGTTTCTCCGGGTGCAATCTCAAAACTGACGCGGTCGACAGCGTGAAGCGGCTTGCGGGTAAACGGCCCGGTTGGGACCTTGAAGGTGACGCTGAGGTCAGAAACGGTGAGCGTGCGTCCGGTCATGATGATTTTCCGCCTTGGAGACCCGACTTGGACAGTTGTTCGCGGAGTTCGTGCGCTCGTACACAACGACTCAACCCCGTTCCCACTGATTGCAACTCGATCGCGTCGGTGGTGCACGGACCATCGACGCTGTGGGCGCATCGCGGGTTGAAGCGACAACCATCGGGCCACGCATGGGCTTGGGCCACGATGCCGGGGATGCTGGCTACTGGTTTGCCGGTAGCCAACGCCACCTGGGGCATGGTGTCGAGTAGTGCCGCCGAATATGGGTGAGATGGCGACGCGAACAACTCGCGCACCGAGGCCTGCTCGACCACTTCGGCGGCGTACAAAACAGTGACATCGTCCGCGATATCAGCGACGACGCCCAGATCGTGGGTGATAAAGAGCACCGACATGCCGTTGATCGATTGCAGATCTTTGAGAATCTCGAGCACCCTGGCCTGCACGGTCACATCGAGCGCGGTCGTTGGTTCGTCGGCTATCAAAAGCGCCGGGTCACACGCGAGTGCGAGTGCAATCATGACCCGCTGCCGCATGCCGCCAGAGAACAGGTGCGGATACTCGTTGGCGCGAGTTGCCGCCGAGGCAATTCCGACGCGGTCGAGCATTTCGACCGCCCGCGCCCAGGCCTGTTTGCGGGTCACCTTGCGGTGGCGACGTACGACCTCGGCGATCTGTTCGCCGACCTTGAAGGCAGGATTCAGGCTCGACATCGGGTCCTGGAAGATGAAGCCAATGTCGCGGCCGCGGATCGCATTGACCTCAGACGCTCGCATCTTCAGCAGATCGCTGCCGTCGAACAGCACCTCACCGCCGGTGACCACACCACCGACGTAGGGCACCAAACCCGCCACGCCCAGCGCGGTCACGCTCTTGCCTGAACCCGACTCGCCGACCAGCGCCATCACTGAATTGCGAGGCACATCGAAGGACACGTCGTTGACGACGGTGAGCAGGCCGTGCGAAGACTTGAAGGCGACCGAGAGCGACTTGACCGACAGCATTGGAGCGGTGACTGTTTCGTTCGAATCGTTCATCGCTTCTCCCTTCCGAGAGAATCACGGAATCCGTCGCCGGCGAGGTTGAACGCCAGCACCGTCGCAGAGATCATGACGCCTGGAGCAATGACGGCGACCGGGGTCAGCGAGATGTACGGGAACGCTCGTCCGAGCATGCCGCCCCAACTGGGTTGGGGTGGTTGCACGCCAAGACCAAGGAAGCTCAATGCTGCCTCGGCGAGAATCGCAATACCGAGCATCAATGTCACCTGCACAACGAGTGGCGACATGATGTTGGGAAGAATGTGGCGGGTAATGATCCGCGTATCGGTACACCCGACAGCTCGTGCACTCGATATGTAGACCTCCTCGCGGACCGACAGGGTGCTGCCTCTGACCACCCGCATGATGCGAGGTGCAAAGACGATGCCGATGGCGATCATCGCGTTCGTCACACTCGGGCCGAGGAAACCAACAATCACGACGGCGAGAATCAGCGCCGGAAAGCTCATGACCGCGTCGTTGATGCGCATGATGAGGTTGTCGACGAACCCACCCGCGTAGCCGCTGAGCAGCCCGAGTGGAAGTCCAATGACAAGGCTGATGCTTACGGCTTGCACGCTCGCTAACAGTGAGACTCGAGTGGCCACGATCATGCGGCTCAAGATGTCACGGCCCAGGTCGTCGGTACCGAACCAATACTTGCCGCTCGGGCCCTGCAGATTGTCGGTGAGGGTGCTGGTGTAAGGATCCTTTGGTGACAGCATCGGCCCGAAGATCGCAAGTAGCACCACGAACGTCAGTACCGATAGCCCCCACACGGCGGCCTTGTCTCGTGAGAAGCGCTGCCAAAAGGACGCGCCCGTGAATACGATCTCGTCGTCTTGGTCACGGTCTTGTTCAGTGAAGTCGCTCAACTTGTACGCACCTTTGGATCGAGGTAGCCGTAGGACAGATCGACGAGCAGGTTGACGACGAGGACGATCACCGCGGTGACTAGTGCAATCCCGAGCAGCACCGGAAGGTCACGGAAGAACACCGAACGCACCGCCAAGGTGCCAACACCGTTCATCGCAAAGACGCTCTCGACGACGACGGTGCCACCGAGCAGCCGACGAACCTGCAGGCCGAGCACGGTGACTACCGGCAACAGGGCGTTCTTCATCGCGTGTTTACCAATAACCGATTTGATGGAGAGACCCTTGGCTCGGGCGGTCAGCACATAATCACGCTTGAGCACGTCTCCCATCGCCGCTCGAATGTGCCGGGTGAGTTCTGCCGCCACGCCAACCCCGAGCGTCAGCGACGGCAGGATGATCGACTTGAGCCAGTTGACCGGACTCTCGCTGAATGACACGAAGCCGGTGGCCGGTAACCATCCGAATTTGAGTGCGATCACCAGCACCGACATCAGCCCGATGAAAAATTCGGGGGCCGAGATTCCCAGCGAGGTCACGACGACGATCGCACGGTCGATCCTTGATCCAGACCGCATGGCCGAGAAGATGCCCGCTGGCAGCGCGATGGCGATGCCCACGAACAGTGCCCCCGCTGTCAACGTCAGCGTGACCGGAAGTGCTCGGCGAATCATGGTCACGACCGACTCGCCGCGAAACGAGTCGCCGAGATCGCCTTGCACCACCTCGCCCGCCCACTCGATGAAGCGTTCGTGGATCGGGCCGTCGAGCCCAAGGCGTTCGCGGGCCGCAGCGATCTGCTCAGCCGATGCATCTTCGCCGGCAACGAGCGAGGCTGGGTCGCCCGGCGCTGCGTTCAAAATGACAAAGGTGATGAGCGCGACCATCACCAGGACAGGGACCGTCGAGATCAACCGTCGTATGAGAAATAAAAGACCATTCATAACAATCCCCCTGGTCGACGAGTTCGACACTCCCCTGCCTGTGGCCGCCGGTACCAGCTAGCGACCACAGGTCAACAAGGTGTCACATCAACCGGTCAGTTCAGCAACCTTCGCCGACTTGGACGTCGTTCATGAGGTCGTCACCGGCGCCGAGGTACGGCTTGAAGTCGCTGATGCAACCCGGCTGGTAGGCGAAGATGTTCGAGCGAGTCATGATCGGGAAGTTCGCTGCCTGTTCAAGGACCTCAGCGTTGAGCTCACGCAGGACGGTGAGCCGTTCCGGATTGCTCGGGTCGAGCAACGAGGCCTGGTCGATGAGTTCGGCAATCAGCGGTGAAGCGATTGCACCCTTCGGCGAATAGGTGCCGGTCGGGCCGGTGGTCTCTTGGAACGTCATCAATGCGTCGGGGCGTCCACCCCAACGGGCCATCATCACGTCACCCTGAGGATCGACCGGATCACGGAAGATGGTTGCTTCGGAGATGTCGACGATGTTGAAGACCACTTCGATGCCGACCTCGGCCAGCATCTGTTGGATTGCTTCGCCCAGCTGCAAATACTCTGACGTGTTCAGCAGGATCCAGTCGAGTTGCATGCCGTCGGCATAACCGGCTTCGGCGAGCAGTTCGCGTGACTTCTCTGGATCGAATGGATAACGATCAGCCAACTCATCGATGTAGACGGGGTGGCCGGGCGGCACCATTTGGCTGGTGGCGAGGCCACTACCGAATGTCAGTGCATCGGCCAAACCTTGGCGATCGATCGCATACATGATCGCTTGGCGAACCCGCTGATCACCGGTGACCCGATCGTCGCCATTGTTGACGTAAATGTCCCACAGGCTCGTCTCGGAGTTGATCTGCACTTCGAGACCAGCGGCCTCGGCAGCCGGAATCTGGCTCGCATCGATTATCGCCATGGTCGCCTGTCCAGACTGCACCGCGTTGAGGCGAGCCTGACCATCGGTTACATAGTGATGCTCAAAGAACGCGGGTCGGGTTTCGACGCCGCCGCCCCAATAGCTGTCGTTGCGGGCGAACGTTCCGGTATCGAGCGAAATGAAGTTCTCGACCGTGAATGGTCCGGTACCGATCGGATCGAAATCGACACCGACCGCTCCGCTGGTGACACTCGCAGGCGCTGCCATCATGCCTCCCTGCTGGCTGAACCAAAATGGCATCTGGCCGTTCGTTTCGTTGAACGTCACGACGACCTCGTACTCACCGGTCGCCTCATAACTATCGATGACGCCAAGCATGATGACGATCGGCTGTGATACCAGATCACCCATCTCTCGCATGCGGTCGAAGTTGGCAACAACCGCAGCAGCGTTGAATGGCTCGCCATTGCTGAATGTCACGTCTTCACGAAGCACAAACGTCATCTGGGTCAGGTCGTCGTTGTACTCAAAGCTCGACGCCAACCCGGGTATGGGATCGCCTTTGTCGTCGACGTGCACCAGGCGGTCGTAGACAGCCCACAGCTGTTCCTGCGACAAGCTGCTGGTGTTGGCGGCGTCATGAGGATCGAGGTGCGTGTTGCCCGCAGGATCGAAGAAGATCAGCTTGGTATCGGGACCACTGGCGGCAGTGTCTGCCGTGGCGTCGGTGTCGTCAGAATCGGTGTCAGCCGAATCGGTGTCAGCCGAATCGGTGTCAGCCGAATCGGTGTCAGCCGAATCGGTGTCAGCCGAATCGGTGTCAGCCGAATCGGTGTCACCGGTGTCGGTGGAAGATGAGCTGGTGTCAGCTGAACCGGTGTCGGTCGACGCGGTGTCATCTGAATCGCTACCTCCGCAGGCTGCAGCGAGGAGAGCAAGGGTCAACACGAGCACCCCAATTCTTGTCAATACGGTCGGTTTCATTTGTGGTCCCTCATTTGATCGAGTCTTCTGAATTTGTTTGCTGCGTGACGGGCCGAGCTTCTACGCCAGACCCATCTGAATTCATGTCGTTGAATGAACGAATTCACTACTTCGTGTGATCGCGAATGCTCCAGAGCGAGGCGCTTAACTGTCGCTCTCTGTCATTCGCAGTCGAGTCGCGTCGTGTCAATTCGTTGGTGCTGTCCACGACAGCACCCCCATTTCGACAATCGGCCACTTGATGTCACTGCGCGAACATAATCAAAGGACGTCACCTGAACCAAAGTGAGTCCCTGGGGCGCCACCTTGGAGCGAGCTCGAATGACCTTGCTCGAGGCAGATTCTCTGGCGGAGCAGCCCCGCGCCGACCCACTGGCACGCACCCCGAAGGTGGTTGCCAGGAAGCTGCCAGGTCACCTCGCCGAAGCTGGTGGTATCGACACGGTGTTCGGTGGCGATGTCATCTCGGGCAACCCCGAGCAGCACCCACCAACATCTGAACTCATTGGCTTGGGCGTCGCAGTCATCGTGCTGCTGTTCGCCTTTGGTTCGGTACTCGCCATGGGCATTCCGCTCGTAACCGCTCTCATCGGTCTCGGCACCGGCCTCATGGGCATCACCCTCGCCTCCGCATTCTTCGACCTCTCCTAAACCGCTCCTACTCTCGCCACCATGATCGGCCTGGCGGTCGGCATCGACTACGCACTGTTCATTGTCACCCGCCATCGACAAGGCATGAGTGAGGGTTTAGGGGTTGAAGAAGCAGCCGCCCGAGCCAACGCCACCGACGGCTCCGCGGTCGTGTTCGCAGGGCTCACCGTGGTCATCGCCATCGCCATCGCCGGCCTCGCCGTTGTCGGCATCCCTTTCCTGACCGCC
>JBDNHG010000785.1:0-4967 GCA_041688925.1 Acidimicrobiales bacterium
AAGAAGAAGTTCATCTCGGCCGGCGCCTCAGCGTCGGGGGTGTTCTGGAAAACCACCCGCACGCCGCCAATATCGAGTTCTTGGCCCGTCTCGGCAATGGTCTCGGTCGGCGCAATCAGGCTTCGCTGGCCGATCGGCATGTCGACGCCGAGCCCAGTGTTCACCTTGCCCGTCGGTCCATGTGGCAACAGCACACCAAACTGGTGGATTGCGCGGCGCATCATGATCGGCCCGGCTGTGCCATTCTCGCTGACGGCCTCCTCGAGGAAACCTTCGGGAGCAATGACCCGACAGTCGCCGGCCGCAACTGCTGCGGCAGTGGTTACGCCCAGCACGCCGCCGTAGTGATCGACATGGCTGTGGGTATAGATCACCGAACTGACCGGCCGCTCGCCCAACGTCTCGTTCGCAAGATCGAGACAGGCCCGTGCCGTGGGTTCGGTCGTCAGCGGGTCGATGATCAACCAGCCATCGTCGGTGTCGATGAACGTGATGTTCGAAATGTCATATCCGCGGGCCTGCCACACGCCGTCGCCAACCTCGAATAGTCCATGGATCGCGTTCAGCTGGCCCTGCCGCCACAAACCGGGATGCACCGTGGCTGGCGCCGCGGAACCATCGCGCAGATACTCGTGTTTGCGGCCATCCCAGGCCACACCGGTGTCGCGTCCAATGATGGTTGTTGGATGGGTCGCCACCAGACCGCGTCGGGCGAAATCGAAGTCGGTGACATCGTCGAAGTTGACGACGGCGCCAGTGTTGGCAGCCTGAGTGAACCTTGTGGCAGGTTTGGGCGCGAGGTCTTCTTCCATCCCGCAATACTGACCGACGCAACCGTGGTCGTGTTTTTCTGCATCCCGGATGGTCGTGCAGCCGCCCGTTCGCTCAGTTTCAGGTCAGGGTTTCAGGTCAGGGCTGGTCAGTCGACCAGTTTGGGGCGTTGCGCAAACCGGATCTCGAAATCGCCGACGTCTTCGATCGCGTCCTGATCAAGACCCTCGACATCGAATTCGATCAGAATCGATTCGGCGCCTTCGGGGATAGCCAGGTCATCAAGCGGTATCTGGCGAGCTGCCCCGCCAGGTTTCATTGACAGGAACGAACCGTTGGACGGATAGATCGGCAATGAATTCGTTCCGTCGCCGCCATCGTCTGTCATGATGCGCACGCCAAAGACGTCGAACCTGTCGAGATTGATGTCGCGGAAATCGAGTTCGCCCCACCGGTACGTCTCGCCATCGCCACAGCCGCAGCGTTCGATGCGGCTCGGCGGGATGCGAGCATCGCAGGGCTCGTTGATATCACTGGCCTTGAATGCCCAGAAGAACGCTGTGTGGCCCAGGGCATAGACGCAGTTGCCATCGCTGACGAATCCATAGTCTTCGGTGGTCGTGATGCCGCTTGCGTTTGACGGCACGGTGCCCGTGATTTCGCCACACGGGCCGTCGTCGAAGTCGTAACAAACGATGCGCGACCGGTGATGTTCTGTTGGATAGAACAGCCGATTCTGATTGGCGTTCCAATGCGGGTCTCCCCATGCGGCTGGATTCGGGCCGGTCCAGCTGCGAATCGAGTCGCGCACCGGATTCATCGCAGACGACATCGACGAGCTGAACGAGCCGGTGGAGATGTCGACACAATTCACCTGGAGTGTCGATGGGTCTTTATACGTTGCCCCCGGGTCATACCACTGCCCATAACCCGAGGAACACACGCCAAATTTGGGCGGGTCGACGTCGCCCGACGATGATCCATAATAGAACCACAGGCGGCCGCTGAATCGCGTGCCATCGAGATGAATCGGTGTCGGTGTAGACGGATCAGCGCCGTCGACGCCGCTGACCTGGAAGCCTGGACATGGCCCGGGGCCGCCCGACACCGTGCCGGTGTCATAACAATGCAGCCATGTCCCCGATGTGTAATAGCTCGGCGCCGACGACGTTGCGCTCGGGTCGATACCGCACTGCCACGGGTAGAAGTTCCACTCTGCCTCGGGACGCGATGATGGGTCGTCTTCTTCGATGATCGTGCCTCCGTCATCGAAAAGTGAGCCGGCCGCAAAGTCGACATTCTCGCTGTTGATGTAGTAGCCATCGACGCTTCCGTCGATTTGAACGTCCCATCGGTCGTCTTCGCTGCGGCCGTTGCTTGTGCCGGCAAATAGTGGGCCGGCATCGAGATATTCACCGTGGCTCACCGGCTGGAAGCTCAAGGTGTCAGAGCCATAGTTCAGAACATCCCACCATTTGCGGTCGTCGGCGCCGTCGCCAGCGGCGTACACGTCGTTGGGAGAGTTGGTGGCCAGATAACGGCCAGTGAGTTGGTTGACAACAACAACCCGTTTTCCGGCCGGATCTGCGAGCGGCGAGCTGCAGTCGACGTTTTGGGCGAAAGGGATGTGCAGCGTCGAATAGACGTAGCCCGTGTTCTCGTCGACGATGCGGTCGATCGAAGATCCGTGGTTGCCGTCGACCGGACTGTTCGCCGGAAACGCATCGAGACCCGTCGGGTTGCCGCCGTTCGAATAGCCGCTGCAGGTAGTTCCGATCGCCGGGTCGAAGCAATGGATGCGGTGGTTGTCGCTGAATGCAAAGACCTTCTCGCCGAAGACGGTGAACGTGCCGCCGCCGCGGTTCTCGTCCTTGTCGTCGGTGAGTGTGTTGTCGGAGTCGCCCTCGTTGTAGCGGCGCAAGCTGCCATCGAGTGTGACGGCGTCGGCACAAGGAACGTCGAGACCCGATGCGGTCTCCCAGCAGAAGAGGCGCAAGCCGTTGTTGCGGTCGGTGACCGTCCAGTAGATGCGTGTTCCTACGACCGCGGTGTGTGGCATTTCGGGGTTGCGGTCATTGAAACCGACCGAGTTTGCATACGCCGTGCGAAACACGCCATCGGCCCAGCACGGCGCCTCGGTGACCGTGTTGATACAGACGATGTTGCGATTGCCGCTGTTGTGGTTGATCGCGTAAAGGTTGTCGCCCACTCGAATTGGTTTGTAACCGTCGCCATTGCCGCGAGCACTAACCGTGCCAAATGGCGCCTTGATCTCGACGATGAGGCTGCACTCATTAGCACAGGCCAGAAACTCGGCGGTGGCACGGCGCTCGACGCTGGGATCATCGATCTTGATCGTGTCGCCCAAAAGGTCGCTAGGCAGGAACTGATTGGGGTTTGTGTCGGTGATACGAACTTCGAGCTGCGAGCCATTCGCGGAAACTGCGAGCTCGACAATAATGTTTCCTTCGCTTGCGTCGATGCCATTTTGTGCCATCACGGCCTCGACGACGTCACGCGCCGCCGCCTCGGCATCAGCTGCGCTTGCGCCCGCCAGAATCTGTTCCTGGTAGGCAACGACACCGGCCAGAGCCGCTGCATCACTGGTGTTCTGAAGGTCTTGGGCGCGAGCTCCTTGCGCGGCAAGGTCGACGGCAAGGGTCGCCACCGCGATGAAAATAACGAGAAACAGCAAAAGGATGAAAAGGACAGCGCCCCGATCATCCTCAGACTTGACTGCTTCCCGGACTGCCTCGCAACATGTCCGCACCCCGACAGTATTGCCGAGCATGAGCTGAAAGAGAAGGCGGCAGAGCACATCGATACAAGTAGTCCAAACGGCCTATGAGGTGTTCGAGCGGTTCCTAATGCACCATCGAACGATTTTCGGCGAACACCGAGATCGTCTGTCATGCGTGGGAGCGCGGCCTGTCACGCCTACCCGACGGTTGCTGGCGAGTCGGTCTGGCTCGCCGAAGTCGTGCAGTCGAAACGCGACGCAGAGTCGGACTCGGCAGGCATCACTCGATCTCGAAGTCGGTCGAATCTGTCGAGCAGGAAATCTCCGTCGACCAGCAGTACCGGGTACAGCAGCAAGGTTTCCCAGAAGAAGATGTCCATCAATGGCAACGTCGAGATATGAAACCCGACCATGAGTAGTAGCCATCCGCGTCGGAATCGCGAATAGACGATGACAAGCGGCGCCAGCACCTCTGCGACTGTCACGATCGGGAAGCCGATCTCGAACACTCGCAACAAGAATGTGTTGTCAAGCACGCTCTCGGCGACCGATTCCAAGCCGTACCAGGTCGTTCCGTGAGCGTGTGCGGCGACGAAATACGGGATGAGGTCTTGAGACCAGAACGTGAAGTCGTTGTGCGCCAGTCGTCGGATGCCGAGCAACGAGTATGGGACGAGCACGACCGCCAGGAGCATCAACATCATCAACCGGGTGGTTGCCTCGTCCCCCTCGGACCGTTTCGTACGGCCTGATGCGAACCACGAGAACCCGGTTGCAGGAAACGCAGCCAGAATGTATGTGGCATAGAGCGCCGCCATCTCCTTGTGAAGTGCGTAAAAGTAACCCCGCTGCAAACCTTGATGCAACGTCAGCAGCAGCACCGTTGGCAGTGCAACAGCACGCCACGGTCGAACCCCGAGGGCACAGGCCACAAGGCCGGCCATGAGCACCCACTTGAGTGTGTGGAGTCCGACCGGGGTCAACAGGACGTCATAGAAGCGCTCGGGTATCAGAGCCAGTACCCCACGTCGCACGAACTGCTCGCGAGGTAGCTGGGCGAACTGGGCAGTCATGTTGCCGAGCAGGTAGACGATCCATATCGAAAAGATCCAGGCTCGCACGAAGCCAGCACCACGATCGGTAATCCGGGCATGGATCATGGTGCCTCGATCTGTACCTGCAGGACTTCATCCCGCTGGATCGCGCCCATCCGCTCCTCTTCCAAGGTGAAACCCAACCGGGTGATGACCACCGTCGCGACCCGTTCGTTTGGGTTTTGGTCGTTGTGCAACGCTGCGATCTCAACCAGCGCCAGCCCTATCACTGAGGCCTTGCACGAAGCAGCGCAGCAGCCCAAGTTGACGCTACGCAGCCACGCGGCCATCGTGTGACGGGGAAAACGCGTGCTCGGGTCGTCGGAGCACCGCCCGGACGATAGAGCGGAACGGTTTCAGTC
>JBDNHG010000786.1:0-3932 GCA_041688925.1 Acidimicrobiales bacterium
CCGCTGCTCGGGCAGGAACAGCAGTCATGAGCACCGTCGACGGATACCACGCCCGCCCGCCAGGAACGTAGCAACCAGCCCGATCGACGGGCTGGCGCTGTTGGGTAATAGTCATGCCGCGATGCTCATAGACATGCGCCGGGCGCACCTGTGAAAGGTGGAATGCTTCGATCGATGCCGCCGCTGCCCGCAGTGAAGCGACGATGGCTGGATCGACTCGCTCGACCGCCGCTGCCAGGTCGGCCGGGCCGAGTTTGAGAGGGACAGCTGCCGCGCCGTCAAACCGAGCGCCGAGTTCATTGATGGCGTCGTCGCCACGCGCTCTGACATCTGCAATTATTGACCGCACGACCTCGAGCGGCGCGTCAGCGTCGTCCATTGGTCGGGGCAACACTGCCGCGTAGTCACCCTCGATGGACCGCAGGTCATGGCGTGTGAGCACGGCCAAAATCTAGCGGTCGAACCCCTGGACACCGCGGCGAATTCGGCGTTGCGCATTACGCAGCGAACGCTCGACCTCATAAAGGTCACCCGCGACATCGTCGCGCTCGATCGCCCGCCACCGATCAGCAACCTCGACAACCCGCGCCTGCAGGTCATCCAACACGGTCGCAATAGACGACAACTCGGCCGCATCACTGGAGGGATTGGGCGCCTCTGAAGTCACGGTGTCGTTGTATCACGCGACCTTGGGAGTGGGACAGTGCGACAGGGCTAATCCTTCCGCTCCGCTCCGGTCCGGTCCGGTCCGGTCGCCAAAATCGACAAACACACCAGAACAAAAAGAGAGCAGGCGCCTCCCGAAGGAGACGCCCGCTTGGCGACACAGGGCGGCGGATCCCTGAACTAGTCACCATTTGGTCGGGTGGCGGAACCCGACCAATTACGAGCATAGGGCACGTATGGCCGGGTACCAAACACCTCCTGAAAATGACCCCGAAAAGCAGACGACACTGTCCACATTGGGCAACCCAGCCAACTGCTCGTAGCCTGCGTACTGTGCCGATTACCTCGCAGTTCATTGAAGAATCAGGGCATTGGCTCATCGACATCGCTGCTGCGGCCGATGACGGAATTGGCAAAACGTCTGTCCGTCACACGATCGATGAGATCGCCGCAGCCGGCGGTGGCAACGCCGAGCTCTGGATCCACGAAGTCGACGACTTCGCCGACGATGCCGCCCGATCCGTCGGCGCCGAGCCGTACCGAGACCTGTGGCAATTGCGGTGCGAACTTCCTGCCGCCCGATCTTCGCTCGAAAGCCGTGCGTTCACTGTCGCAGACATCGACGCACTTGTCGGGGTCAATAATCGTGCCTTCGCCTGGCATCCCGAACAAGGCGGAATGACACGGGCCAGCCTCGAGGCCATGATGGCAGAACCATGGTTCAACGCTGACGGGTTCCGACTCTATGAACGCGACGGCGAGCTTCTGGGATTCTGCTGGACCAAGGTGCACGGTGACATGAACCCCATCCATGGCGAGATCTATGTGATCGCCGTCGATCCAGCGGCCCATGGTCAAGGACTCGGAACACCAATGACGCTCGCCGGTCTCGATTGGATCGCCGACCAGGGCATCGACCACGCCCTGCTCTATGTCGAAAGCGACAATGACCCGGCGAACGCGACCTACCGCAAGATTGGTTTCACCCGCCATCACACTGACCGTGCGTACAAACTGACGATCGAAGCAACGACATGAGCACGCTCTACGACCTCGATCGCGAACAGTTCGCAGCGCTGTGCGCCGACCAGCCGAAGTATCGAGTTGATCAGATCTGGCAGGGCCTCTACGACGGGCTCAAACGTCCCGACGAGATGAGCAATATCCCCAAGGTGCTTCAGGCGCGGCTCGCTGAAGAAGCGCCACTCGCGCTGACCGAAGTGCAGGTGCAACAAGCCGACAAGGGTCAGACTCTGAAGTGGTTGTGGAAGGCACACGACGGGCACCAGATCGAAACCGTGCTCATGCTCTACCCCGACCGAGCAACCGTGTGTGTGAGCTCGCAGGCTGGCTGTGCGATGGCCTGTGGATTCTGCGCGACAGGGCAGGCAGGATTCGACCGGCATCTCACCACGGGCGAAATTGTTGAACAGGTCATCAACGCGGCTCGAGCTGCAGGAGAGCGCCGAGTTTCGAACGTCGTGTTCATGGGCATGGGCGAACCGCTCGCCAACTTCGACAACACGTGGAACGCAGTGGCACGTCTGCACGGCGATCTCGGACTTTCAGCTCGTTCTATCACGGTGTCGACAGTCGGGCTGATTCCCGGCATCCGCAAGCTGACCGAGGCATCGTTGCCCGTCACACTTGCAGTCTCGTTCCATGCAGCCAATGATCGCCTGCGCGACGAGTTGGTGCCGATCAACAAGCGCTACCCGATCGACGCATTGTGCGACGCAATGATTGGCTACCGCGCTCAAAGTGGACGGCGGGTGTCAATCGAGTGGGCGCTGATCAAAGGCGTCAACGACACCGACCGAGACGCCCAAGAGCTGGCGCGTATAGCGCTTCGTACTCGAGCGCACATCAACCTGATTCCGTTGAACCCTACGCCCGGCTATCCGGTCGTCGGAGCATCCCCCAAGCGGTTGTTTGAGTTCCGTGAGCTGCTCGAAGTAGCCGGAGCGACCGCCACGGTCCGCCGAACCCGCGGCCTCGAGATCGATGCCGCCTGCGGCCAGCTCGCCGCCCGTCACCGCGATGAGCAGGGCGCCACCGAACAAGTGGTTGCTGCCCCAACCCGCCGCGAAACCTGACTGCGAGGCGTACCCCGATGACTATTCCGACCCGAGACCAGCCGCTACCGACCGGTGACGACAAGGTCGCAAGCGTGCGCACGATGTTCGACACGATTGCGCCTCGTTATGACCTGGTGAATCGAATTATGACGTTTGGGCTCGACGTCCGGTGGCGCCACCGCACCATCAAGGATCTCGCGCTTCCCACCGGCTCGGTCATTGCCGATCTGGCCTGTGGAACGGGCGACTTCTGCCGCACCCTCGAAGACCGTGGGCACGCGCCTATCGGGTTCGATCTCGCATTCGGCATGTTGACCCACGCCCGAACCAAGGCGCCATTGGTGCACGCCGATGCTCTGCGGCTTCCGCTGGCAGACGGCACCGTCGACGGAGTGACGTGCGGCTTTGCGCTGCGCAACTTTGTCGAACTCGAACCGTTCTTTGATGAGTTGGCCCGAGTGGTACGCCCCGGCGGGCGCATCGCGTTGCTCGACGTGAGCCGCCCCAAAAGCCGCTTCCTTCGATTCGGCTACGACATCTACTTCGGCAAGGTCGTACCGCTCATCGGCGGCCTGCTGTCCAACTCAGATGCCTACCACTATCTGCCCCGATCGCTGTCGTATCTGCCGGAACCAGACGTGATCAGCCGACAAGTCAGCGCCGCAGGGTTCTCGACCGTCGAACACCACCAGCTCACCGGCGGCCTGGTGCAACTCATCACCGCCACTCGCTGATTCTCCTTCGGAGCCATAGTCCAACGGAGCCCTTCGCTGGCGCTCCGGGAGCGACTGGCTCCGGAGAGGTAGCAAAGCGGTCTGGGACCGTAGAGGCGCTAGATCCATAGGCCGATGGTTAGCAGGATGCCGTAGACGAGTTGGGTCTTGCCCGTTGCCTCGAGGACCGGGATGAGGTCGCGTCCGAGTGCCCCAGAGCGCACGGTCGCCACCGCCTTGAGGCCGAGTGGCAGCGCCCCAAATGTCAGCAGCGCCCAGGGCCGATCATGAGCAACGGCAACCACGATTGTGATGACAAACGGCAGTAGGAGCAAGACAACGAAGAGCCATCGGGTACGAGCGTCGCCCAGTCGCACGGCAAGTGTCATCTTGCCGGTCGCTCGGTCGGTCGGAATGTCACGAAGATTGTTCGTGACCAGCAAGGCGGTTGCCAGACAGCCCACCGCCACGGCGA
>JBDNHG010000787.1:0-1632 GCA_041688925.1 Acidimicrobiales bacterium
GACCTGCGGATCGAAATCGACCTGGCAGGCGAGGGTGAGTTGACGCTCTTCGATGGCGACGACGACGTACTGCGCACCGCAATCGTGCAGGGTCGAGACAGCCGGCCCACGCCGACGCATCTGACCTACATCGAGACAGGTGTGCCCGGCGCGGCGTTGTCACTCGCATACGGGACTGCCGTCTTGTCGATGGCCAGCTTCAGCGAGGTGCTCGGCACATTCGGCGGAGGCGGACTGCCAAGCAACTTCCTGCACGGCACCAACCAACCCGAGCTCATGGGCCAGCGAGTCAGCTCGGGTGAGATCCGCGTGCCCAACGAGGTGCTCGATCAGATCATCGAGACGATCACCCCGGGCACGCCCGTGTTGCTGTTCGACAGCAACATCGCAGCCCAGAACAAGGAAGCGATCCTCGAACGCGCCGTCGAGGCCGCTGCCACGATCAACTTCGTCGAAGGGTCAGGCGGCGTTGCCGGCAATGCCTCGTACGTCACCCCGCAACTGTGGCGCAGGTGCGACAGCGCAGCAAGCCCGGCGACGATTTGCCGCATGGCCGACGATGAATCAACCGAGGGCAGATACTCCTACCTGGTGGCGAAGCCTGATGCGGGTGTGTACGACGACGAGGTCCGGAGCCAAGTAATCACCGTCTATGACGTTCCTGGCGGTGACCCACGGGTGCTGGTGCACGAACCGCCCGGTGAAACCGATAGCGACTCACGGGTGCCATTGCGCAATCCCGGAACGCTCAACGCGCCGCTGGTGTTGTGGCCACTCGAGACGTCCCCCGACGGACAATGGGTCAGAGTGCAAGCACCGATCCGACCCCAGCGCCGATCGGTGTGGGTGCGGTCCGAGGACTTCGACCTCAGGTCGACCGACTACCTCATCGAGATCGACATCGCCGGTGAGGGCGAACTCATCGTCTTCGACGGCGACACCGAAGTGCTGCGCAGTCCAATCGTGTCGGGCCGCGAAACTCGCCCCACACCACTCGGCGAAAGTTACATCGATCAGGTGCTCGACGGCGATGCGCTGTCTCCGGCCTATGGCCCGTTCGTGCTGTCGTTTCCGCTTTACAGCGAGGTGTTCGTAACTTTCGGCGCAGGCCGGCTTCCGCGCCAATCGATACATGGGACCAACCAGCCCGAACTGATGGGCCAGAGCGTGGGTTCAGGACACATCCGTATTCCGAACGAGACGATCACGACAGTGGCCGAGCTTCCGGGCGGCATCCTTGGCGCTCGCGTGATCACGTTCGACAGCACAGGTACTACTCGAGACCGAGCAATCGAGCAGAAGGCGAACCAACCCTGGCTACCGGCACACACAACCGCTGCCGACGACACCTCGCTTCAGGTCGGCAGGCCCGACTTCTGACGCTTCATGGATGATGGGTTGGAGCTGTGGGATTGGAGGAGCCGGGCGCGTAGGCGAGGGTCAGGTGATCTGGTTGTCGATCTTGGGAAGGCTGGTCTGCCACGCCTTGGCGATTTGCTTCTTCAGCACGCCTTTGATTGGCCGCAGCCACGGCACCGGGTCAATGGCACCCGTGTAGGTCAGCTTGCTGCCTGAGCCGACCGCTTCGATGTCAACTACTTCGAGCATGCGCTTCGCTATATATCCCAGGGC
>JBDNHG010000788.1:0-4827 GCA_041688925.1 Acidimicrobiales bacterium
AGGGCGATGAGGTTATCCGGATTTCAACCTTCCCCCGCCGCAGCGAGTTCACGGGCCCGATCGAACACCGAGTCGAGCATCTCTTCGGTAAGCCGACCAGTGAAGGTGTTCTGTTGACTGACGTGGTACGAACCAAGGATTGTGAGCCCATTGGCGAGCCGAACCTCGGCGCCGTGACCGAACTTGGGGCGGGGTCGGATGTCCAGATGTTGGGCCACTGCGGCATGGCCGATCCCTCCGAGAGCGACGACCACCTTGAGGTTGGTGAGGCAGTCGAACTCGCGGGTCAGGAACGGCCGGCAATTGGCCCGCTCGTCGGCGGTCGGCTTGTTCGCAGGTGGGGCGCATTTGACCGGCGAGGTGACCCATGCGCCCGTCAATTCGAGGCCGTCGTCGGCGTCGATGCTCTCGGGTTGGTTGGCGAACCCGGCGCGGAACAAGGCGCGATATAGCCAATCTCCTGAACGATCACCGGTGAACATTCGCCCTGTCCTGTTGGCCCCGTGGGCGGCGGGAGCCAAGCCGACGACCATCAACGACGCGTCAGGGTCACCGAAGCCGGGGACTCCTCTGCCCCAGTATTCTTGGTCAGCGAACGATGCCCGTTTCTCACTTGCCACCTGTTCGCGCCACTGCACCAGACGAGGGCATCGTCGACAGTTCTCGATCTCAATCTGCAATTGGTGCAGTGCATTCACGCGGACACCGCTAGTTTTTGGAGACACATGGCACGCAAGAAGAGTACATCGAAGACCCCTACGGCAATGACCACGGTTCTGTTGGTCCGCCACGGCCAGACACCAACGACCGGCAAGGTCCTTCCCGGCAGGGCAAAAGGCCTCGAGTTGGGCGAGGTTGGCGTGGCGCAGGCGGCACGCGCCGCGGAACGCATAGGCGCACTCAAGCGAGTCGCTGCTGTCTACGCGTCGCCGATGGAACGCACCCAGCAAACAGCCGCGCCCATCGCCAAGGCCACGGGTTGTCGCATACGAACCCGCGACGGTCTGAACGAATGCGACTTCGGCCAATGGACCGGCAAAGATCTCGCTGATCTGCGCAAGCTGCCCGAGTGGCGCACGGTGCAGAGCTACCCGAGCGGTTTCCGGTTTCCCAAGGGCGAATCGTTCCCCGAAATGCAGGCCCGAATGACCGGAGCGATCACCGATATTGTGGCCGCTCATCCGGGTGAAACCGTTGTTGTCGTGTCGCATGCCGACACGATCAAGGCCGCGATTGCTTCAGCTATGGGCACCCACCTCGATCAATTCCAGCGCATCGTCGTGTCGCCGTGTTCGATCTCGGCGATCATGTACGGCGCTACCGGCCCCGTCGTGCTTGCTGTCAACTCGACCGGCGACGATCTGACCGGTCTGGTTCCGTCATGAGTTCGCTCGACCGGTCATTCGACCTTCCCGACGTTGACGCATTCGTCGCCGGAACTGTTGGACCAGCGGGTGAACGGGTGTTCTTCTTGCAAGCCGTGGCTGGCAGTCAAGTCATCACGCTAAAGGTCGAAAAACAGCAAGTTATTGCGTTGACCGAGTATCTCTCGAACATGCTGACCGACCTGCCCGAAACCGAGGCGTCGTCTGTACCCGCAGCGTCGGGTCTCGAGACGCCGGTCGAACCCGAATGGGCCGTTGCCTCGATGGGCGTTGCCTATGTCGAGAGCCGTGACCGAGTGGCGTTGTGGGCCGAGCAGCTGATGATCGATGATGACGATACGCCAGCCACGAGTCGCTTTCAGCTGACTCGCGGCCAGGTACTCGGCTTTGTCACCCATGCGACCGGCTTGGTGGCCGCCGGGCGCCCACCGTGCCCGTACTGCTCATCACCGTTGGACGGCACCGACGGCTGGTGCCCGTGCTGGAATTAACCAGCCGGTGACCAACGACGACTACGAATCGCCTTTCCGCGATCGAGACCCCATCGCGAACGAGGCCGCGGAAACGGTGCTTCGTCAGGGCGATATCGAGATCCTCGGGCAGATGCCGTGGAGTTCGAACACCACGTTGCTCTGCGATGTTCAACACGGTGACCAGGTCCTGCAGGCCGTATACAAGCCGCACCGAGGCGAGCGCCCGCTCTGGGACTTCCCCAGTGGCCTCTACCGCCGCGAGGTTGCCTGCTATGAGCTAGCGAAGGCCGTGGGCTGGGATCTTGTTCCCCCAACGGTGCTCGTCGATGGTCCGGTCGGGCCCGGCTCATTACAGCTCTTCATCCCCTGCAACTTCGAAAAGCACTACCTGACGATGCAGGATGAACCGGAACATCAGACAGCGTTCCAACAGCTCACCGCATTCGACATGATTGCGAACAGCACCGACCGCAAGAGCGGCCATGTGCTGCTTGGCAAGGATGCGCACATCTGGGCGATCGACAACGGCTTGTCGTTCCATGTCGAATTCAAGCTTCGCACCGTCTTGTGGGATTTCGCCGGTGAACCAATCCCGACCGATATTCGTGACGGCCTGCAAATATTTGTCGAGAACGGGATGGGTGACGGCTTCGACGGCCTGCTCGACGACGACGAACTCGATGCTGCCGTGGGTCGGGCTCGCATCCTGATCAACGACGGGTACTTCCCCGTAGATCATTCGGGTCGCCGCTGGCCCTGGCCCCTCGTCTAGTTGGCATTCGCTGGCGGCTTAACCAGCTCAGGCGGCTGTTAGCTCAGCACGCCGGTTCCGTAGCATTCGGGACACGGCTCGAGCTTGCCACGCGATGTGCGTGCGCCGACGCCCTCGCACACGGTGCAGGCCGCATCAGAACGCAGAGGCATCGAGAAATCGCCTACGCCATCGACCTCTTTGGTCGTTGCCCCGCCGTGTCCGTGGAAGCGGCCAGACAGCCACATCATTGCGCCCCAGCACAAGCCAAGCACGATGAGCAGTGCGAGCAGATTCACGGCGAGCGCGGTCATCTTGGCAGCATAGAGCCCGAGCGCCCGGCTGCGCCTACCACCCATAGCGCGAAATTGGCATGGTCAGCGTCACAGCCAACCATGCCAATCCTCAAAAATCTCAACTGGGCTCGCCCCTGATTGAAGCTACCTAGCGATTAGCTAGTGCCTCGAGGAGCTGCGGCAGCACCTTGTGCACGTCGCCGATGACGCCAAGGTCGGCGACACCGAAGATCGGTGCCTCTGAATCCTTGTTTATGGCGATGATCGTCTTCGAGCCCTTCATACCAACCAGGTGCTGTGTCGCACCGGAGATGCCGGCTGCGATGTATACGTCTGGCTTGACGACCTTGCCGGTTTGCCCGACCTGATAGCTGTAGGGAACCCAGCCGGCATCGACGATTGCTCGGCTTGCGCCGGGCGCTGCCTTGAGCGCCAAGGCGAGTTGCTCAATCATCTCGTACTTGTCGGCGTCGCCCATACCACGACCGCCAGAGACGACAACAGCTGCCTCGTCGAGCTTGGGGCCAACGGTTTGTTCGACGAACGAATTCGTGACCGTAGCTGCGCCGGTGGCACCCAGATCGGGCAGGGCCAACGCTGTAACAGAAGCTGCGGACCCACCGGTCTCGCTCGCCTCGAAAGACTTAGGGCGGATCAAGAAGATGCCCGGCTTGGCGGTGGTGAACTTGGTCTTGACCAGCGAAGCGCCACCAAAGACAGGCTCGGTACCGACGAGACCATCATCGTTGGTGAGGTCGACGATGTTGGTAATGACCGAAGCATCAAGCTTGACCGACAGACGACCAGCGACATCGCGGCCGCCATAGGTGGTGCCGAGCAGGATTGCCACTGGGGCAGCCCCTGCGTCGATGGCAGCAGCCATTGCGCCGGCCACTGCTGGGCCGGGGAGGGCGCTGGAGAGGTCGCCGGTAGCCAAGATGCTACCTGCGCCGTGTGCGCCGAGTTCTGCGGCAAGAGCGTCGCCGCCGCCGCCGACGATGGCTACGACATCGTCGGAGATGTCGCGAGCCTTGGCCAACATTTCAAGAGTGATGGAAGCAACCGAACCTTCGACGGCTTCTGCATATACCCAAACAGTTCCTACAGACATGGCAAGCCTCCTCAGATGACCTTGAGCTCGTCGAGGAATGCAACGATGCGCAGATACGCCTCGCCCTCGTCTTCGATGATTTCACCGGCTTCACGCACCGGTGCTTGTTCAATAGCGATGATCTCTTGGCCGGCTCCAGCCCAACCGACCGAACCGGCGTCGATGCCCAAATCGGCAACGGTCAGCTGGTCGACCGGTTTCGACTTGGCAGCCATGATGCCCTTGAACGACGGATAACGAGGCTCGACGACACCAGCGGTGACCGACACCAAACAAGGCATCGGGCAGCTGACGTCGTCGTAGCCAGCTTCGGTCTGGCGCTTGACGTTGATGCCAGTGTCGGTGGTTTCGATCGACTTGGCGAATGTCACCGATGGCAGGCCCATTAGCTCAGCGATCTGCTCGGGAACCGTGCCCGTGTAGCCATCGCTGGATTCGGTGGCAGTGAGCACCAAGTCGGGTTCGGCTCGGGCGATGGCAGCGGCAAGCACCTTGGCGGTGCCGAGAGCGTCAGAGCCGGCGAGCGCTTCGTCGCTGATGAGGATCGCCTTGTCGGCGCCCATCGCGAGAGCGGTTCGCAGACCGTTCACCTCGCCGTTCGGCGCCATCGAGATCAGCGTTACTTCGCCACCCCCGGCCGCGTCGACAAGCTGCAACGCCATCTCGACGCCGTAGCTATCGGACTCGTCGAGAATGAGTTTCATGTCACGCTTGAGCGTCTTGGTAGACGGATCAAGTGCGCCCGGATCAGCCGGGTCGGGGATCTGCTTCACGCAAACGGCAACCTTCATATGTGCAGTCTGCGTCGTTC
>JBDNHG010000789.1:0-2798 GCA_041688925.1 Acidimicrobiales bacterium
AGCAACGCGTCTTTCACCGCCATTCGAATGTCCTGGCGCCAAGGGATGCTGCGGTGGGAACCACATACTCAGTATGCATACTCGGTATGTAAAGGGAAATATGGATTGCTGTCAAGGCCAAATTCTCCGAGCCTTGTGGCGCGTGGTCGAGGCACTAGGTTTTAGGGCATGACCTTTCGCGGAATTCTGCTGACCAAAGACGACGACGGCGTGCACGCCGCTATCACCGACATCGACGAATCACAGCTGCCAGACAACGACACGCTGATCAACGTGTCGCACTCGACGATCAACTACAAGGACGGCATGGCGGTCCTCGGACGGCCCGGTGTCGTGCGTGGCTACCCAATGGTGCCCGGCATCGACGTCGTCGGCACGATTGCATCGAGCGACAACGCTGACTGGGAAGCTGGCACGCTCGTGACCGTCAACGGGTTCGATGTCGGCGAAGCCCACTGGGGCGGCTTGGCCGAGAAGGCCTCGATGAAGTCTGAATGGCTCACCCGGGTACCCGGTGGCATGTCGGCGGCAACGGCCGCCGCCATTGGCACCGCTGGATACACCGCCATGCTGTGCGTCATTGCACTCGAAGAACAAGGTCTCACCCCCGATGCTGGACCAGTGATCGTGACCGGCGCTGCGGGCGGTGTCGGCAGTGTCGCTGTCGCGGTGTTGTCCAAGCTGGGCTTCGAGGTCATTGCGTCTACCGGGCGCGCCGAGGCCGAGGGCGACTATCTACGCCGCCTCGGTGCCACAGCGGTCATCGATCGTGCCGAACTGGGCGAGCCCGGCAAGCCATTCCAGAAGCCCCAATACGCAGGCGCAGTCGATGCTGTGGGCAGCAACACTCTTGCCAACGTGATCGCCCGCATGCAGCCAGACGGCGTCGTGACCGCATGCGGCTTGGCACAAGGCTCTGATCTCGGCACTACTGTGTTGCCGTTCATCTTGCGCGGCGTCAAGCTCATCGGCATCAACTCGGTGCACCGTTCTCAAGCCGACCGCACCCAAGCATGGAGCCGCCTGGTCGACGATCTCGATGCCGGCCTGCTCGCCGAGATCACCTCGACCGTCAAGCTCGATGGTGTCTCCCAGGTCGCCGAAGACATTCTCGCCGGCCAGGTTCGAGGACGAGTCGTCGTCGAATTGGGCTGATTATTCACACAAACGCCTGCTTGTGTGAACTGGTTCACAGACCGATGCGTCTGCTGCCCGCACACTGACGAAGAAGCGGCGAATCCCCCTCCCAGAACGTGGTCTTGGGAGGAATAGCTAGGCGGAACAGATTCGGGTAGGGCGTAAGCGGCGCCCTACCCGAATCTTGTTTTGGGCACCGTCGATGGTCGAAATCAGTGGATGGCCCAGAGTTCGCCACGGCGATGGCCTACGAAAATCTGCCCATCCCAAACCGCAGGGGTCGACTCGATACACCAGGGCAGGCCGATGGTCCACAGCTCCTCAGGGTCGCGTGACGTGTCAGCGACGTCCCATGCGTGGATCACCCCCGAGCAGTCGGCCTGAATCAGCACATCGTCGACAACCACGGGCGACGACCACACCGGCCCTGGCAACTTGACCTGCCATCGGGTCTCGCCGGTTTGGCGATCGATGGCGTGCAGATTGCCTTCGTTCGTGGGCACGTACAGCACATCGCGGTGAATGGCCGGCGTGGCCCACACGCCGTCGGGCACCCGCACGTGCAGGTCACGACTCCAGACAACCGGATCATCGGGATTATTCGGATCGAGCTTGATCAGCTGGCCGAGTTCGACGGCACGCGAGAATGCCCGTTCGAGTTCGACGCCGACATAAGCGTAGCCCTCGTCGTCGATAACGACCGAGGCATCGACATCGTCGCCAGTCCAGAACCGGAACACCCGCGTTGGATCGATGCCTTCTTTGAGCCCGCCAATGTCCCACGCCTGGATGAGGCCGCCGCTGTTGCCGAACCACAAGCGGTCGCCTGCGATCGTGATCGACGTCTCAATCGAGACATTCGAATCGCCAAGGTCGCGCAACAACTCGTCGTCCCAGCCCGGTGCATGGAAGATGAGCTCAGGGTCCACAGTTGCCATGCCGGCAGCGTCATACCCGCGGTTGAGCTTGACGATGTGCAGGTTCGAGTTCTCGCCGCCGACGAACAGATAGTCGTCGAGCACCACGCCGGAGCCATCCCAATCGTCATTCCACAACGTCGGCTGCACAGCATCGGCACTGAGCTTCCACAGCTCTCGGGGCGACTCGCCATCGAAAGACACGATGCGATAGAAGCCATCTCGTGACCCGAAGTACACCAGCGGATATGCGTCGGGGTCGATCGTGACCGAACCCTTGATCAGGTCACCAACGCCGAAGTCGGCGATGATGCGGTCACCCGTGGCGGCATCGAGGAAGTGCACCGCTGGCGCGTATGACCCGAACACGACCCAGCGCCGCTCGTTGTAGTCGAACACGGCTGGTTGACCAGTCCAGCCGGTGCCACACCATTCGGTGGTCTCAGACCCGACCGTGCTGAACGAACACAGCTCTTTTCCCGTGCCGAATCGCCACTGGGCTGTCGGCGATTCGGGCACCGGGCCCATGCCATAGAACGTTCGGGTTGGGTTGCCGCGAAATGTCAGCAGTCCGTTGGTGGTCCCGAAGTTTTGACCGGCCGTTGCTGGATCAACCCAGCCATCGAACGCAGGGGTCAGCTGCGGTGCCGGCGTCGGCGCTTGGGGCGGTCCAAGCAGTGGTGGCGTCGTCGGCAGCGCCGTGGCCGAGGTAGCGACGATCGGAGCTGAAGTCGTGCCGGACAG
>JBDNHG010000790.1:0-14985 GCA_041688925.1 Acidimicrobiales bacterium
CCAGTTGCCAGTTGCCAGTTGCCAGTTGCCAGTTGCCAGTTGCCAGTTGCCAACTTTCATCAACATGAACTTCCTCAGGGGGAAATTTACGCCATGACCGTCAACTTTGACGGGCTTCGAGTCGCGGTGGGTCTGACCCACTATGTACCCGGAGCCTCATTGACTATCTACCGCAAGCAAGGGCGTCCACTCGTCGTCGAAGCCAGCGAAAATGGCGACCTCGACCCCTGCCGCATGCGTCAGCTCATAGCCGCCCACATGTGTCCAACGTTGCAAGAGCACATCAACAACGTGGTGCATTACGAGCTCGGCGGAACCCTTGAGTCATGCGGTGGTGATCTCTTCCGGGTTGCAGACACCAGCGGTGTGGGCGAACAACGGTGGTTCGCCACGCTGCTATGCCCAGACAGCGTCTTCGAAATACTCGAGCGCACAGAGTGCGATCACGCGGTCACGACACGACTTGAGGCAACCATCAAGGTAGATCCGGTCCTAGGCGTCACCGCCATTTGTTTAGCGAGCGATGACGTCGCGCTCACTGGCGAACTCCAAGAGGCGACCCAGCGAGCATACGCGGCCTGCCTCGTCCACGAACTCATCTATGGCGCCGCTGAAGCCAGCAGTGCTCACAACCAAAACGACACCACGAGCAAGGAATCAGAACAATGAAGAGTGCGGGACCGTGCTGCAAGCAGACCCTACTGCGAACCCCGTTAACGGTGCTGACGCTAACGCCGGCAACCACCTCGTGCAGATCTGGAAGTGATGGCACCAACGTTGTCGCGAGTGCGCCAGATGTGGCCGAGGCTGGCTCCGAGACAACAACACCGGCTGAGCCCCAGGCCACCGAATCAAACGCCGCGCCTGAGCCAAGGCCAGACGCAATCGTCATCACTCACAAGCTTGGCGAGACAACAATCACGGGGCAACCGCAACGTGTCATCACTGTTGGATTCTCTGAACAAGACGCGTTCCTGGCGCTTGGAGTCACACCAATTGCCGTGCGCGAGTGGTTCGGAGGCTACAACCATGCAACATGGCCCTGGGCTCAAGACGAACTGGGAGACGCATCCCTAGTGGTTCTTGAGACGCCCTTCGGAGAGTTGACCTATAAGACTATCGCCGGTCTGAATCCTGACCTGATCGTCGCCACCCACGCGGGACTGACAGGTGAAGAGTGGGAGACACTCAGCAAGATAGCGCCAACCATCGTCGAGACAGAAGACGTGCCTAGCTTTGGTATGGCCTTGCAGGAGCAGACCCGCATGATTGGGCTCGCCGTCGAGCTGACCTACCCCGAAGACATCGCCGAACTCGTCGGTGTTGGCGACTCGTTCGAGCTCAGCGGCGAACAGGTGAGCTTGCTCGATGTCATGACCAAAGACCGGTTTATGTGGCTCGATATCGATGACACGGTCTACGGCGCTCCCAGCTTCTCAACGGCACTTAGCGTCGACTACCTACTCGATGAGTTAACGCCGCTCCTGGCCACGATCACGAATGAACCAGCGGGCGATGCTTCTCCCGAAGAACAGGCCGACATGGACACCTTCGCAATCGTCTTTGATGGCGCTGCCGATTGGGAAACCAAGCTGCCCTTGCTCGAGAACCCCACCAGCCTTGAGGCGAGCAACGACGCGTACTCCGCCGCTGGCGAAGGTATGGACGGCGTTGCGTTAGCTCCATCGACGGCAGAGATCGACGGCGAAGTCGCAACGATCACTTATGACGCATTCTTCGGCGGAAGCGCCGCCTATAGCGACCCGACTCGAACCGTCGTACTCGTTGATGGCACGTGGACCGTGGACCAAGCTGGCTACTGGGACTTCCTGGCGCCGGCTCGGGGACCCTGTGTTGGCCTCGACGCATCCGATGAGGCCATCGCAATCCTCGATGCTGGAGCCAAAGAAGGAGCACCAGCTATCGCACAGTTCACGTCACTTTCCCCCGGCTCCGACCCAGCAGCGACTGGCGATGGCCCCGTCACCGTGCTCTTGCCTAGCAACGCCGGCCTCGGTGTGATGCAAGACTCAAACCCCACCTTCGCGGCGGCGCTACAAGCCGACTACGGCCTGTAACCATGACTCGCTTTCTTGGTTTCGCAGCCGATGTCCAGCAAGAACTCGAAGCGGCTATCGAGCACCTCACGGACCACCACCATGACACGTTGGCGTTCGTCGCTACACCCAGCGACTCAGCCCAAGAAATAACCCAGTGCAGGGTTGAATCAATTGCACCAACGCGTGTCTCGTTCGAACTCTCAACGGCATCCGGCACCAGTGCTCGAGTGGTGGCCTTCTCGGATTCAGTCACCGAAGCTAGCGACCTGCAGGGCGAGATGTTTCGGATGCTTGCCACTGCGCGGTCGCTGCGACCCGATCACCCAGAGACGAGCATCGAACGGGAACTCCGGACAACAACGGCTCTACAAACGTATGTCACGGCGGTGAGCGCTCGGCGCCAGTTGACACCGAACCTCATCGAGCTCACGTTGTCTGGAGGACTCGATGGTCTGCCGGTGATGGGAGACGACGAGTTCATCTTGTTGATGCCACCAGCTCCGGGCACAAACAACACCATTCGGGCAGATTTCGAGAAACCCGATTTCCGCAACATGGAAGCTGAAGATCGCCCACCAGTGGCGTACTACACCAGTCGCCGCAGACGGCCGATTGATGGCGAGGTCGACGTTTGGTTTGTTATCCACGGGCACCCGGGTGGGGTGTCAGGCTGGGCCGCCGATGCACGCATTGGCGACCCGCTTGCGGTCTGGGGTCCGAGAACCAGCTTCAAGCCGCCGGCTGACACCTGCAGCTACATGCTGATCTGCGACGAGTCGGGTTTCGCTGCTGTCGCTTCGATTCTGGAAGGGCTGGCACCTGAGACTGAGGCACACGTGATCGCCGAGACTGTCGACGAAGATCATCAAATCGACTTCCCATCTGGCCCTTTCGTCACGGTCGACTGGGTCTATCGAGGTTCAGCTGCGCAAGGCACAAGCGGTCGACTCCTAGATGCGGTGCTCGACTACCCACTCACAACCGGACGTCCATATGTGTTCGGCGCTGCTGAATCACGGGAGCTGGCTGGCATTCGCAGACATGTGCGAGGCACAGTCGGGCTCGACCAGCAGCGCGTTGACCTCGTTGGTTATTGGCGACGGTCTGACGAGTTAGGCGAAGAAGAATGACCACACGCTCCACCGACATCGAAGTTCCCGAATCCTGGATAATCGCTGGCGAAGTACCACTTGGCCTGTTGAGTTTCCTCTGCATCGTGAGCGCGAACGGCGTCGAATCTCTCGACCCCGAGCGCAGCCACCAGATCTCGATGGTCCTCGACCAGCCCATCCCCAACGGCCGTGCGCGCGTTCGGACTGAGCGCCAGGACCGGCTGACCAACGTGCGATTCTTGGGCGTCGACGGAGGGTCGCTCGCAAGTTGCCTGATCGCTGCCGCACCACAGGACGGACCTGCCGTTGCCGATATGCCCATATTGCAGCCAGATGATCTACTCGACTATGAGGGCTGTGTGCCCGGTCTGTCGCCGATGTACCGATCTCGTCCACTGCCTATCGCTAGCTACAACCGCGGTACGGCTGACGCGTGGTTGCAACCCATCGACCCCAGGATCGCACGCCCATGGGCATGTCTAACCGCCCTTGACGCATGGGCAAGCCCTCCAATCATGGACCATGCCCGAGATGTTCTTGGCGGACGAGAAGCGAGACCAGAACCGCGCCGGACTTTCTTGCGCCGAGCGACCGTCACAGTGCAGCCAACAGCGATACACCGCCATATGGGCATGTGGTTACTGCGCCATAGTCAGTCCAACCCGACTGATGATGCAACGACAGGTGAACAAGGCCACCTTGCGAGTTCAGATGGCACGATCCATGTTCAGTATCAAGCTTGGCGCACCCCTTACGTGGGCAGGTGCCCTTACGCGTAATCGCGCAGCATCTTGCGCAGTTCGAGTTGGTGTTCTTCTTCGGTAGCAATGAGCCCACGCGCAAACTCTTCCAGAAACACTGATCGGTCCGAGACAACAGCAAGCAATGAGCGGTACAGCTGCACGGCCCGCAACTCGTGGTCAAGGCTCTCTTGCAAAATTTGCTCGATGCCGTGCTCGTTGGTTTCTTCGATGACTGCAATATCTGTCGATGGGTGCCCACCGAAGCCGGTGAGAATCTCGCCCGCTTGCTGCGCATGCAACAACGATTCGGTTGCCTGCGCCTTCATAAAGTCAACCAGTGGCAGACGATGAGGACCTGTGATCATGAGCGAGTAGTGCGTATAACGGACAACACCCGACAGTTCAGCCTCCAGAATGTTGTTGAGCGCATCGATTACTGCCTGCTCGTCGACCTTGTCATCTGTTGTCATTAAGAAATCCTTCTGTTCATCGTGAGGGGCCGTCAGGATGCATGTGGTAATGTGTTCACCATGCCTAACAATGTTGATTTGCCTAGGTTACTCCTGTGCAACGGCGATCGCTGCCACAAGAAGCAGCGGAGTGCACACGAAGCTCTCACGCAGACAATTCGAGATGCCAATCTTAGCTTTGACGCCGTCTCTTGCATGGGAAGTTGCTCGGGCCCAACCGCTGTCACCTGCAACAATGGCCATCACCGATGGTTCGAAGACCTGCGGTCAAAGAAGGCCCACCAGGACTTGGTCTCCTACTCCATTGGAGACGCGAAGAAGCCGAGCAAGCGCCTTCGACAGCGTGAGCTAGCCGGCAAGAAACGAAAGAAGGCGGAACGAAAGCTGGCATCACAGTGAAGGCGCGAGCGCTCTAATGCTGGACCCAATAGCGTCATTCTTTAACAAGATCGTCATCGATAGTGCCCGAGTAGTGGCGCGCCAAGAACAGGCACGCAGAAACATCGATCCTCCACAGCCCGTCGACATTCCAGCCGCCCTCAATGCTCTAACATTTCTACCGAATCGCACACCCGATACCCCTGACGACGTGGGTGCGGTCTGGGCCGACACGTTGGCCAACTACCGAGATGGTGGCGTATTCGCAGCGCACTATGCGGGTTCATCAGAGTGGGAGCGCCATCGCCACGGCGACGAGTTCGTCATGGTGATCGCTGGCGCAACCACCATGACACTTTACATCGCTGGCTCAGATCACGACGTAACACTAGGGGCCAGCCAATTCGTGATCGTACCCCGAGGCATCTGGCACCGATTCGAGACGCCAGGCGGTGCACAAATCATGACAATTACGCCTCAACCGACCGATCAAATCACGAATCATCCGTCAACACTCGACTAGACAGTGTCGACTAGACAGTGTCGGCTCGGTCTAGAAGAGAGATGATGGCTGGGCGAGCCTACTCAGCATCGTTCAGCGTCTCTCCGAAGGGGACCAGAGCCATTCGTAGACCAGCAGGCGTGTCCGCCCGCAGCGTCACCCCATAGCGATCGATTCCTAACATCGCTGCGTTGGTGGCATCGTCGAGACCCGCCAGTTTCTGGACATAGAGAAGGTTGACCTCGGAATGATCGTCGTTCATGTGTTCGACCACATGCGCACCAGCGTGGCCAAGGGGATCGACGAGGGCGTCGCCGTACCCGCCGGCAGTTACCCAACTCATATGTCCAAAGCCACCCACGAATCTGCATTGCTCCACGTTCAATCGCCAGAAGCCGAAGTCGGTGAAGTCCGCGTAGTACGGCGCATAGGGGTGTAGCTCGAGGTATCGATCACGGATGGCCCCTGGTTCAGTTAGCTTGACCAGGCGCCCAACAAGTGTGAGTTGGGCCTGCCCGAGCGGGTCGCTCTCCCCAGTGGAATCGATGATCAGCATGCTGGTTCGATCGTCACCATGCGCGTTCACGGTGTGTTCTGCCATCTTCCAGTCGCTGGCCGGCATCGACATTAATGCCTTGCTGGGAGCCGGCATCACGTACGTACTCGTTCGATTCCCGATCGAGTGGTTCGTGACAGCTGCTCGCGGGGAGGCTGGCACCCTCTTTGGGGCATCGTAGAAAGACGTTCGCACGCCGAGGGTCCCCCATCGCAGACAGTTGCCCTAGACCGAATCGAGATCGTGTTCGGGTTACCCGTCGTTGTCATTGACGACCCGGAGACCGGAACGCCGCTTTGTGTTCCGAACAGAGGCATCCCCAACCAAGGGGATGCCAACGGGGTGTGTCGGAGAACAACTCATAGTCATTGAACAATTCCTGACCCAATGGTAAAAGGTCACATTGGATTTTATGTTAAGCATGCTTTACGATGACCTTTGTTCACATCCCTGGAGGGAATTAAGAATGACTCGACCACTCAAGGTTCTGGCTGCGCTTCTGTGCGCGTTGGCCATGTTTGCAACCGCCTGTGGAAGCGGCGACGACGGCGCTGCTGTCCGCGAGCTCGGCAACGACGGTGATTCCACCTCGGCTTCGGCCGGCTCGGGTTCCGCGTCAGGTTCAAGCTCTGGCTCATCATCTGGCGTGATTTCCTCAGAGTCCGCTGCAGATACCCCAGGCGATGGCGGTTACGAATACGCATCGAACGTTGACAGTCACCGTCTGGTTGTTGCCGATATCTGCGAAGTCGCCGATGCGCTCGACGCAGGCGAATGGGACACCGTCGGAGCCCTCTACCGCGACGGAAAAAATTCGGTCAAGGGTGACGATTCGATTCGCTCGATCGGCGGGTTCGCCGCACGCGACGACCGCTCCCACGGTCTGACCGAGTTCTACGGCACACCAGCGCCACTCGATGAATTCATCACTTCCGCCCTCGACGGCACAGGTGCCTTCGCCGGCGAGTCCGATGACGTTCGGGCGCAAGGTGTCGAAAAGGGCATCCAGAACCAGACCATGGTTGCCTGGACTATCCACGAGCTCAACAGCGCACTGTCAAAGGCCGCCGATGGCAACTTCGACATCGCCGAGGGTGCAGTCCACAACTGGGACGAAGGCTGGGCCTTCTTCCACGGTTCAGAACCTGGCTGTGCTCCCTATGCAACCGGCAACAAACGAGCTGGCAACTTTGGCACCACCGGCGATGGGGACACCGCATTAGCCAATGAAGCCATCCTTGCCGCCATGGTTGAGGGCCGCGATGCACTCGTAGCCGAAGATATGGCCGGTGCAGAAGCCGCTGCGGGCGATGTTTTACGCAACGTTGCAATCACCTACAGCCAAGCCACTATTCGATACGCACATCTCATCGCCGGCGACCTGGCCGATGGCGATGAAGCCAAAGCACGCGTCCACCAAGCCGAGGGTTACGCGTTCTGGCGAGTCATGGAAGCCGTGCTCGTTGGTGCGGGCGCCGACAGCGACACGATCAACAGCATCCTCGGTCTTGAGAACGAGCCAGGTGCCAACGGTGGCTCCACTGAAATCCGCGAAGCTCTTGCTCCTGCCTGGGAGACATTGGGTATTAGCGCAAGCGACATTGGCATGCTCGAAGGCGAAGAGAATTAACAATGACTCGACTCCAAAGCCAGCGTCGAAAGGGCGGAAGCACTCGTCGACCTTCTTGAGCCTGCAATCGTCGAAGCCGATCCTGCGCTCATTGTCGACATCGACGAACTGTTCGCAGAGTTGAATGGCCAACTCGGCGACCTTGGTTCATCCGAATCAGGGTTCGTGAACTACAACGAGGTCACCGAGGATCAAAAGAGTGACTTTGCGGCGACCCTCGGCGAGCTCGCCGAATTGCTGTCGCAGCTCAACGGCGTACTCGAGCTCGAGTAGGCCACAAAAACCGAGAGATAACTGCCACAACGACGTGGCCAATCGTGGGGTTGCTGCAGTAGATTTTCTGCAGCCACCCCACGTATTGTTTTATGCAACGGTCCCTTAATTATGAGTGAGCTATCACGGCGGCGCTTCGTTGGAATGCCAGGCGTTGGAGTTGCTGCTACCGCCGCTGCAAGCGTCGGAGGCATGCAGATGGCCGACGCATCGGCACAATCTGACCCATCCGGCTGACCCATCCGGCTCGACGACGTGGCCGTTCTTTGGAACCCATCAAGCCGGAGTCACCGCACCACTCGCCGCCGGTGGCATCGTCATAGCCCTCGACGTTCGAGCCGACGATCGCTAGGAGCTGGCCGAAACCTTCGCCGAACTGAGCAGCTCGATCGACAAAGTAATGAGCGGCACGCCCTATGAATCGCGTGACGGCGGCTATCCGCCCTGCGACACCGGCATCTTGGGCAAGACGCCAGGACCGACGGATACGACCGTTGTTGTTGGATGCGGTCACGCGCTTTTCGATAACCGTTTCGGGCTCGGCCGCGATACGCCGACTGAACTCCAACCGTGGTCAAGTTCACCAACGATTACTTGGTAACGCCAGAGCACAGCAACGGCGACCTCTCCTTGACGATCGATGCCGACTCCGGCGATGCAGCAATTCAAGCGCTGCGACAGGTGCTGCGGGAAACACGCGACAAATTCGTACCCCGCTGGACCCAACAGGTTTTCGATCACATCGTCCCCACCGTCGCCCCTGGTGAAGCCCCGGTGCGGAACCTGCTCGGGTTTAAGGACGGCACCGCTAACCTCGATGGTGAGGTCCTTGACGAATACATACGCCCTGTCGGTGGTGGCTTCTTCTTCGTGCCACCTGCACCGGCCACGGGCGAGATCCTCGGCGAACAGCTACTCGCCTAGTCACCGCGCTACGACACCCAAACCTCAGGCGATATCGCTACGACGATTGCGGTTTGTATCGCGCACCGCCTCGAGCACTCCGAGCGACGATCCGGCAGAGTCGGCAAAGGCGCAGAGTGCGGCGACGTCCTTCGGCAGGCACTTCCCACCGAAACCCAGATCATGGGGAAGTGCATGACTATGGGCTCGGCCAATCCGAGGATCAGCGAGCCACGCTTCTCGCACGGTGTACCAATCAAGGCCGAGCTTTCGGCTGAGTTCGTAGAACTCAGCCACAAGGCCAACTTTGGTCGCCAAGAAGGAGTTCTCCATGTATTTCACGAGCTCGGCTTCAGCGTTGGAGCACTGATAGACGCGCTCAGGAGCATCGTCACACCGCATCGCGAAATCGACGATCTGACGACGAGCGTCGGGTTCACCACCAACGACCAGGAACCTCTCGAGGTCATAACCCTCACTGAAGTTCGTTTCGCCGACGTACTCAGGAGAGAAACAAACCTGTTTTCCGTAACGCTCCGACAGAAGATCACAGGTTCCAGGCGGAACCGTGGAACGAACCCAGACAAGATCCAGCGGTAGCGACGCAACGGCCTTCTCTACGATGGTCGTGTCACACTCACCATTCGGCAACGATGGCGTAGGAACACACACAATCGCAAGATCACACTGCGCAAGCTCGGTTGATGGGTAGACGCCTTCCCACGCCACGTCATAGGCCACGACGTCAAAAGCCGATTCAACACGATGCCGGATGTTCTGACCAACGTGTCCCAGACCGATTATTCCGACCGACGGCTTAGCGTTTTCCGAGTGATTCACCTTGCTAGCTTACAAATGTTAACGACCCTTTACAAACTGCTACTGCTATCCTTATCCAAATGAGCTACGACTCCACAGAGCATCACCCTGCATTCGAGGAGTACACCGAGACGATCTACGAACTCGCTGAAGATGACATCGTCGTTATTCAAGCGCGAATCGCAGAACGACTCCAGGTATCTCGCCCCGCCGTTTCCGAGATGATCCGTCGCATGGACGGAGAAGATCTTGTCACTGTCACCAAGTCCGGAGAAATCGCACTCACCACAACCGGCACTGCCCTGGCAACCACGATTGTTCGACGCCACCGCTTGGCCGAACGTTTCCTGACCGACATCCTGGGGTTGAACTGGACCGCCGCCCACCACGAAGCCGGACGGTGGGAACACGTCATTTCCCCCCTGGTTGAGGCGGCCATGCTCCGCGTCCTTGAAGACCCAACCACCTGCCCTCACGGCAACCCCATTCCTGGCAGTGACTACACCGAACCCGCAGACAGCGTTGTCCTCGCCACGATCAAAGCCGGCAACGACTTCGAAGTTGTGCGCATTCCCGAGGAACTCGAGTTCCAGCCGGGCCAGCTTGAATTCCTCGAGTCTTCAGGCCTAATGCCAGGCCGAATCGGCACGATGCTCTCAATCGCACCCGACGGCACGGCAACCGTCAGTGTCGACGGCACCCCGATCGGCGTCGGAACTGACACCGTCAATCGCATCGTGGTGACCGCTGCGTCGTGACCGACGCACTTGACGCCCTAAGCGTCGATATCGCCCACGTTGAACATGCATATGGCGAAAGCACCGTGCTGCACGACGTCAACTTGCACATTGCTTCGGGGTCCTCAGTCGCCCTGCTTGGCGCGAGCGGTTGCGGAAAGACAACGCTACTCCGAATTATCGCCGGTCTCGAACGAGCTGCCCACGGCTCGGTCCGCATCGGCGACGTCTTGGCCTCAGACGGATCGACCTGGGTGCCACCGGAGCGCCGCAAGGTGGGCATGGTCTTCCAAGACTGGGCGCTATTTCCACACCTGACCGTTGCCGCAAACGTCGGCTACGGACTTCCACGAGCCGAGCGCAAGGGAACTCGAGTTAGCCGGGCTCTCAAATTGGTCGGCCTCGCTGACCTTGGCGACCGTATGCCTGCGACCCTGTCTGGCGGCCAACAACAACGCGTGGCGCTCGCTCGAGCGCTTGCCCCGGAACCAGCGGTTCTGCTGCTCGACGAGCCGTTCTCAAATCTTGACAGCTCACTTCGGGTCGAGGTCCGGACCGAGGTTCATCGACTCCTACACGAATTGCAGATCACCTCCGTCTTCGTGACCCACGACCAGGAAGAGGCCTTCGTACTCGGTGACGAAGTCGCCGTGATGCGCGACGGCCGAATCGTGCAGTTCGACACCCCGCAAGACTTATACACAAACCCCGTCGACCGACACGTCGCCGAGTTCGTCGGCTCTGGCTCGATCATTACCACCTCGGCAGTTGACGGCATCGACGACTCCCCTTGCGGACCCGTGCCTGTGAGCATCTCCCACGGTGCCGTCGACGTGCTCTTCCGGCCCGAGCAACTCGAGCTCAGTGACGGCAACGACGCTGTGGTCGATCTCGTCGAGTATTACGGCCACGACACAATGGTTTTCGTGCGGAACGACTTTGGAACCATGCGAGTGCGGTGCACCCCCGACATCGCCGTGACACGAGGGCAGCGAGTTGGTCTGCGCTTCCTTGGCAACCAGGCGCAGGCGTTCCCCGTTTGAAGTTCCCTTGATGACTGCGTGAAGAGAACGCGCAGTTGACGATCGATAAGAAATCCTGTCGAAGGCTGCTGCGTATCTCCCTCGCGAGACGAACCAGTGATCGGTTACAGGTCCGTCCATGATCACCAAGCCGATTACAAGGTCGTTGATCTATGCCTGGTTGCTTCGGTGTCGCCTTCATGCTTATGAGCGTGGCAAAGACACCCAACGGCGACTCCTCGGACGGGCGTCGAAATAGTTAGGAGATCCCTGGTTTCGCTGCGTGGCGACCTAGGGGTGAACATACGCATTTAGTGCGGAACCGCAGGCTTACGGCTATGTCATCTTCTCCGGTCGACCATCGCACCTGGCACGAGGTGACCCGGCCGCAGAGACTGACCATCACCCCGGATCCCATCCCCACAGCAAGCGCTGACCGGCCGCAATTCAGGGCCGTCTCCGGTGGCGCCGAGGCAGCGAAATCCGATGCCAAGGATCCTGAGCATGCAGCGGCGATGACGGGTGCGTAACGGGGCGCCGTGAGGGTGGCGAGTTCAGCAGGCGGGACACCGCAGTCAATGAAGGTGCAACGGTGCGTGGGGCGCCGCCGATGGCGGCTTGGGAGCGGACACTTTGTCCGGTGAATGCGAGTGCATCCAGCTCTACACACTTGCAGGTTCCGATGGAACCTGGTGTGTATACCATTTCATGCCGATCGCGTGGGCCGAGCTGCGCGGCACTGCGGCCGCCGGCCTTTCGATCGATCGAACTTGTTCTGCGCCCACTCGGTCAACACGTTCGGGTATGGCGAGTATCCACAAACGGTCGGCGAAGAGCGGCGTGTGCCACGACGTGCGCTATCGGATCAACGGCCGTCAACACGAGAAGGCATTCAAAACGCGGCGTATCGGCCGCGACAATGTCGAAGCACCGCAATGTGCTGTCCCAGATCTGCGGCTCAGAAATACGTTCGGGTGCGATGCGAGCTAACCCTGTCGATGGCATCCGCATCGCCAAATCGCCGACCCGCACTAGGCGGTTCCTGACGCCAGTCGAAGTCGAGGCGCTCGCCAGGGAAATCACGAACCCGCCGCCGCACGTGTCGCTGCCATATGACACACCACGCGACGAACTCGGATTGCTCATCCACTTTCTCGCCTTTAGCGGCTTGCTCATCGGCGAAGCGTTCGGCCTCCAAGTCTGTGACCTCGATTTCGACGGTGGACGGGCCGAGGTCCAACGCACCGCGTCGGAGACATCGGACGTCGTGACCATTCAACATCCCAAGTCCGGCTCGGTGCGCCGCGTTCCGCTCCCGGGCTCGCTGGCTCACGACCTTCGCCTCCTGTGCGGACAGCGAGCGCGAGATGCGTACGTGTAGCCAGATAGTGCGGGCGGGAACTGCCGTGAAAGCCACATACGTGCGTTGCGCCCCTCGTCCAACTCGACGCCCACCCAAAGGCAAACCAAGAGCGACTCGAGCACTCATCAATCACTATGACCCGCAACCAGCACGGGCAGCTGTTCCCATCGAGAGAGGAAGCGCTCCTCGACCGTCTCGATGATCTGATGTTTGCGAACGACCCGACGATCTAACAACCGCTTGTTCTCAAAGACCTGAACCATCAACTACCAACGCAAAGTCGCATAACCCCTTGGCGTGTCCCCAAAAACTGGTCTTGGTTTCTGAGAGTTAGGCGGCTTTGGGTTGTTAGTGCCGGCGTTTGGTCGAGGATCGGCATCTACGTGCGAAGGTGTTGTTCACCGAACTTTGAACCCTGGCGGACGCAGAGCGTCCGCCAGTCTCCCGAGTTCATCGGAAGCGAATCAGCCGCCGCCCTGATTATCGGGCATCGTCATCGGAGTGGCACCCGGACCGGGTATCGCCTTGATGGACCGCAGATCCAGGCGGTCGCCGCAGACGTCGCACGCCAGCTGAGCGGTGGTGGTGTGGCCGCAGTCGCTATGTTCGAGCAGCACCGGTTCGTGACCGGTGCCGAGGATCCACTCGTCGCCCCACTGGCGCAGTGACGTGATGACCGGCCACAGCGCACGCCCCTTGTCAGTCAGCACGTAGTCATAGCGACCCCGGGCCTGGTCATAGGGGTGTAGTGCGAGCACGCCGGCGTCGACCAGGCGGTCGAGTCGGTTCGTGAGAACGTTGCGGGAGATGCCGAGGCGTTCGACGAAGTCGTCGAAGTGGCGGACTGAGCTGATCCCCTGATTTCGGTCCGCGGGTTGTGCGGTTCTGTTGGTTCGTCCATTGTTGGGCGGGCCAGAAAGGAATTGTCATGGCTAGGCGCAGACATACACCGGAGCAGATCATTCGCAAGCTTGCGGAGGGTCAGCGGCTGCAATCGGGCGGCATGGATCTGATTGATACGTGTCGCCAGCTCGAGATCGCGGAGTCGACGTGGCATCGCTGGATGGCCCAGTACGGCGGCATGAAAGCAGATGACGCGAAGCGGCTCAGGGAGCTCGAGGCGGAGAACGCAGTGTTGAAGAAACTGCTTGCCGAGGCTGAGCTCGACAAGGAGATGTTGAAGTATGTGGCCGAGAAAAAATGGTGACCCCGAACCGGCGTCGAGTCGTTGTTGATGACTTGATGGGCGTGTTCGGGGTATCGCAACGACGAGCCTGCAAGGTTGTTGGTCAGCACCGGTCGGTGCAACGTCATCAACCAAAACCGGCCGACGATCAGGAGACCCAAATACGTGAATGGCTCCGAGCGTTCGCACGGCGGCGTCCACGCTGGGGCTGGCGTCGAGCCCACACCGGGCTCATCAACGCCGGCTACAGGGTGAACAAGAAGCGCGTACATCGACTGTGGCGAGACGAAGGCTTACAAGTACCGGTCAAGCGACGCAAGAAACGCCTGGTCGGTATCGGCGCAATGTCACCGTTTGTTCCTGACGCTCTGTGGGCCATGGATTTCCAGTTCGATCACACCATCGACGGCCGCCAAGTCAAACTGTTCAACGTCATCGACGAGTTCACCCGCGAGTGCCTCGCCATCGTGGTTGATCACTCAATCGGCGCCGACCGAGTCGTCGCCACACTCGCCCGAATCGCAGCAGAACGAGGCCGAACACCAGCTTTCGTACGATTCGACAACGGACCAGAATTCGTCGCCCACGCGATCGCAGACTGGTGCAACGAAAACCACGTCAACGCAGCGTTCATCGACCCAGGATCACCATGGCAAAACGCCTGGATCGAATCATTCAACGGCCGCCTACGCGACGAACTCCTCAACCTCTGGCAATTCGACTCGCTACTCGAAGCCCAAGTCCTCATCGGCGACTGGCGCATCGACTACAACCTCAACCGGCCACACTCATCACTAAACCAAACCACCCCGGACCAGTTCCGAAAGACCTGGACCCACAACCACCAACTCAAAGTCGCATAACCCCTGGACCGGATCATGGGGACTGCTCAGCTGCGCTACTCTGGCGTGTCGACGGCAAAGGAATTCACGAGATGTGCCCAGGACCCTCCTGCCTGCACCGAGGAGTGTTGGGCTGGGTCGCCGATGAGACGCAGGCACGCGCCGCCTTCAGCGCACATGGCGATGACCTCGCCGAGGTCCCAGTCGCTCAGCGTTGATGCCTCGTCGACGATCAGCACTGTCCTTGCATCGACCGGGTTGGGGCCTCGCCGGAATTGTGTGAGCAACGCGGCGACCGTCTCGGACTCGACCTCGGCTTCCTTCGCTAGCAGGCGCGCCGCCTCGCCCTTGACGGCTGCCCCCTTGACGACGAACCCGGAGCGCTTCCA
>JBDNHG010000791.1:0-2639 GCA_041688925.1 Acidimicrobiales bacterium
GCATGTGACGGGGCGGTGCAGTACGCCCAACAGATCCCGCCTCGCGTGATCGCGCACATGATCGGCGTCGATCCCGGGATGGCCAACCAGTTCGTCGATTGGGTGAACCAACTGCTCGGCGAGTCCTATGTGGCGCCCGAGTTGTGGTTGCAGGCTCGCAATGAACTCTTGGCGTTCATCGGCGCCGAGGTACAGCAGCGTCTCGAGGATCCTCAGGAGGACCTTCTCACCGAGTTGTTGTTCATGGAGCTCGACGACCCGGCGGCGAAGATCACGCCCGAGGTCGTCGTTGGTGTGACCAATCTGCTGATCGTGGCCGGCATCGACACCACGTGGAGCTCGATTGGTTCGGCACTCTGGCATCTCGGCACCTACCAGGAAGACCGTCAACGACTCGTCGATGAGCCCGAGATTTTGCCGATGGCGGTCGAAGAATTCCTGCGCTACTACGCACCGGTCACCATGGCCCGCATCGCGGACACCGACGTCGAGTACAACGGTGTGCACATCAAGCGGGGCGACAAGGTGCTGATGAACTTCCCGGCAGCATGCCACGACCCTGAGCAGTTCGAGAAGGCCGATGAGTTCATCATCGACCGCGCCCGCAATCGCCATATCGCCTTTGGTTCCGGCATCCATCGTTGTGCCGGCTCGAACCTTGCTCGACTCGAGATGACTACCGCGATCCGCGTCTGGATGGAACGCATCCCCGAATTCGCCGTCCGCGAGGGTGAGCCAATGAAATGGGCAGGCGGCCAAGTTCGCGGGCCACGCATCTTGCCACTGTCGTTCCCGGCAGGCGCCAAACGCTAAGTACGCCGCGTCGGAAATTCGGGCTGCCAAGGTTCGTCTACATACGTCACCCGCTCGCATCGTTGGAGCACGATGTGCTTTGGCCGACGCTGTAACGGCAGCAGCTTTGTCGTTATGGGTTGGAGCACTCGGCGCAGTGGCCGTGCAAGTCGAGCGTGTGATGGAGCGGCGTGAAGCCGGCAGCGCTTGCGGCCTCGCCCAGTCGCTGGTCGACAAGCGATTCGATCTCGTCGTCGAGATGAACATCGGCAATCGTGCCGCACGTGACGCAGATCAAATGGTGATGATGGCCAAGTAGAGGCTCGGCCAGTTCAAAGTGAGTGTGCTCTGGCCCGGCGCTGATACGTCGTACAACGCCACATTGCTCGAGCACATCTAGATTGCGATAGGCCGAGCTCTGCGCCAGGTCTGGCGCGAGCTCAGTGATCTCCGGAGCGGTCAATGGTCGGCCGGCGTGATGTAGCGCCTCGACGAGTCGCCGGCGGCTCGTGGTGTACCGCTGCTCGGCATGAGCAAGTCGACGAGCGACCTGCTCGTGGATCTCGCCGTTGGTTTCGGTTGGTGTCGTCTGTGGGTCCATAACTGGTCTCATGAGAGTACTTCACGGCTGCCGAATGCCGCCTCGAGCACAGCGGGCCGCAGCATTTCGTCCGGTGTGCCGTCTGCGACGAGTCGAGTGGCGAGTACGACGACCCGGTCGCACTGGGCAGCGTCGTCGAGATGGTGCGTCGCTGTCACGACCAGACGCCCTCGGTCTCGTTCTGCTGCCATGGTGTCGATGATGATCTGTTGGCTAGTGATGTCGAGACCGGTCACGGGTTCATCGAGGAGCAGGCAGGGAGCGTTCAGCGTCAGGGCCGCAGCGATGACCACGCGTTGGCTCTGCCCACCCGACAGTTCGGTGAACGACCGCGCCATGAGGTCGACGATCTCGAGTCGTTCGGCCGCATGTTTGATCGCCTGCTCATCGCACAGCGTCAGCCGTCCGGTGAGTCCGCGCTCGCGGTAGCGACCCATCCGCAGCACGTCGGCCACCGTCACCGGCATCCACCGATGTTGCTGCTGCTGTTGCGCGACATATGCAACATGGCTAAAGGTGCGGCGTACCGATCCAGTCGCGGGAGCCTCGAGGCCTGCCAGCAGACGGAGCAAGGTGGTCTTGCCTGCGCCGTTGGGTCCTACGAGCGCGACGGTTTGGGCACCGCACAACGCGAGATGCGGAATGTCGATGGCAAGACGCCGTTTCAGGCTGACCGTTACATCTTCGAGTTTGAACACCCAGCCAATCATATTGCGAACGAGACCCATTCCCAATACAGTGCGAATCAGTCTCATTCTTACGAATAACCAAGGAGTCGATTGTGCACGAAGAACGGTCATCTCGCAGCGTCGCTGCATCCCGTGGTCGCGTCGGGTCGCTAGACCGCGCACGTCGGCTTGGCGCAAGGTGGCGGGCGGTCGTGACCGTTTGTGCGCTGAGCCTGTTCGTCGCCGCCTGCGGAAACAACAGCAGCAGCGAATCAGCGGTGCTAGCTGAAGAACGTATGGTCGTAGTTGCTACGACAAGCATCTGAGCCGATGTGATCGACAATGTGGCGTGCGCCGGTGGCGTCGAAATCATGACGGTGATTCCACCGGGAGGTGATCCTCACGGATTCGAACCGTCGTTGGCAGGCCGAGGCAGGATGGAAGCCGCAGGGCTGGTCGTGGCGAACGGCCTGCTGCTCGAAGAGGGCCTCGAAGACACACTCGACGCAGTGGCCGATAGCGGCTCGCCAGTGTTTCGCTTCGGTGATCACATCGACACGATCGAGTACGGCTCCGCC
>JBDNHG010000792.1:0-5439 GCA_041688925.1 Acidimicrobiales bacterium
GCAGCCATAGCAAAACCGGCCAAGCCCGCAACCGTGCTGCTCAACATCGTGCGCAACGCATTCGCTGCCAAGGGCCGCTTCGCATGGCTAGCGCTGCTGCCGATCGTCGTTGGTGCCGTCTTGCTGTGGGTCATGCACTGGGGCACCCGCTGGGATTGGCTTCGCGGCCTCGGGTTCTTCATCGCTGCACTCGGCCTGATTGGTGGGGCTCTCGGCTTGCGCAAAGCAAGGCAGCCCAAAATCGCTCGGTGTGTGACCGTGGCCGAACGACAACGACTCGACGAAGAATGGAAGCAAGGCGGGGCAACACGCCTGCGCAAGGTCCTGCTCTCGGCCACAGTTGCGGCCGCCTCCGTTGCGCTCATCGTGTTCACACTCGTCGACGCCTTTCTCGAAAGCCGGGTAATCGGGTCGGCGTTCGCGTTCTTCGTAGCCGGAATCGTCGGCATCGTCGGCGCCGGCATCGCGGCCCTGCTGGCTGCCGGCCATAGCTTGTCGGGCAATCTCTTCGGCATCGTCAGCGGCTCGAACGACGAAGAATCGTCACTTTCAGATTGGCTGACGGGCCTAATCAACGAACTCGCTGGGCTCGACCCACAGGCCGCGCCCTTGACGTTTGGTCAGCTGCGCCGGGGTCCAGACGGATCGCCCGGCCACGGTCCCAGCGAGAGCGGCGAGCCCTTCGTCAACCTCGAGATGCAGACGACATGTGTGACACTCGGGGTGCCGTTCCGCATGCCTGACGCCTTTGGCGAGTTGTACTTCTATGACCCCGAAGACTTCGCCAAGTACTTCCCCAAACGTGTGGTCGACTTCTTGAAGACCTATGTCGATCCTACCCCGCGCACGCCGTCGAATCAGGCTGACTACGACAAGGTTGTGGCCATCGGAGCGCGCCAGGGCCTCCGGCCGCTTCCGCCATCAGACGGGCTTCCCATCATCGTGGCGACCCGCATGAGTCTCAGCTTTCCCGTGCTGCTGTCAGCGGTTCGGCTCTATGCCATCGACTACACCTGCGCAGACGCGGTTGATGGCAGCTATGTGATGGACGAATGCTGGTTCTCTGACGGTGGCGTCACGTCGAACTTCCCAATCACGTACTTCGACTCGATGCTTCCCTCACGCCCAACATTTGGCATCACCCTGCGTGGCTTTCCCCCGTCGCAACCACAGTCGGGCGACGACCAAAGCGAAAACGTGTGGATGCCTCGCAAGAACGACCAAGGCATCATGGACTGGTGGACGAAGCTGGCGCCGGCCGTTGGGCTTGGCTCACTTGTTGGCTTCTTCGGCCTGCTGCTGAACACGATGCAGAACTGGGTCGACAATCAGCAGTCACATGTGAGCGGTTTCCGTGACCGCATCGTCACCATCTACCACAACAAGGAGGAAGGCGGCATGAACCTGAATATGCCCGAAGAGACGCTCGTCAAGCTGTCTGAGCGTGGCCGAGCAGCCGGCGACCTGCTGACCCGCTACTACACAACCGAAGAACCGGGGCGGACAGTGTCGTGGGAGAATCACCGCTGGATCCGGGCGCGCAACACGCTGGCCCAACTCGAAGGTGAGTTCGCCAAGATGGCAGCGGTGTACCCCGAACATTATGAAGCACTCGTCAACCGCGACAAGGACCAGCTGCCCAGCTACAAGTGGAACAACGAAACGCAACGCTCGACCGCAATCCAGATGTTCGAAGGTACGGCCGACGTCAAGGGCATGGTTCCGCTCGGCCGCGAACTCGAAGAACAGGTCGAAGCCAAAGAAACCGACTCGCTTCGCAACGGTTCGCCAACACCGATGCCCTCGCTCGTGAGCCGCCCCGGCCAGAGTTGACACCTGTGGCGCACTCGCCGACTCAAGACATGGCGCCTGGTTCAGTCATGGACATGCGGAACAGGTAGCGGCATGGCGAATGGGCAATCATTGCTCAGCCATTGTTGTGCGCGTACGATGCGACGCCATGACGCACATCTTTGAGAACGACGGCTGGGACGCTCGGCTGAGGGTCGGGCTCTTGGTGCCCGACGGTGACGTTGGGCCCGAGAGTGAATGGTCCGCAATCGCTCCCCCAGGCGTGGCGGTCAACGCCAGCCGTTTCCGTTTTCCTGTAGGAGCGGTCGAGGCCGCAGCCGATCGTATTGCGATCAGCCCGGTCGAGTTCGTGGCTGCCCCCGGGCCACTCGACGATGCTATTCGACTGCTCAACCCGCCGTCGATCGATATCTACGCGCTGGCCTTCACCTCGACGAGTTATGTGGGTGACGATGCCGAACTGGTCTCCCGGCTCAGCGCTCTGGCCGCCAACAAGCCTGTCGTGACAACCGGTCAGGCGTTGTTGGCAGCGGTCGAGCACTTCGACCCCAGCCAGGTGTTGCTCGTCGATCCACCATGGTTTCCGTCCGAGCTCACCGAACTCGGGCGAGCCTGGCTCGAGCGCAACGGCGTCAACGTCGCCCGTGCCGAGGCCGCGGGCCTTCCATCGGGTCAAGGCAGCATCCATCCCGGCGCGCTGCACCGCTGGCTTTGCCGCAGTGTCGACGGCGTCGACCTCGTGCTCATCGGAGGGAATGGTTTCCGTGCCGTCGGCGCAGTCCATGCAGCCGAACAGGACATCGGCGTGCCAATCGTGACCGCCAACACCGCCCTGTTGTGGCACACGCTGCGCACCGTCAATCGCCCGACGACCGACGTCAGCCGCTACGGCCGCATCTTCGCGTGACGAGCCGGTCGGGCGCACCCGGACCGGAGAACGTCGGACTCCAGATCGAACGCCTGGGCGAAACGATCACGGTTCCGATCTATCGGGGAACGCCTATTTGGCAACTGTGGATGACCGGCGAGACCTGCTGAGCAGCTCGGGCACAGCACTTGAGCAAGTCCCCGGCGAATTGTCCAGGCGCCTGGCGCCTGGACAATTGCTCACAGGCAAGCGCCAACACAAACCGCTCGGCTTCTGATCAACACCAGGCGTTGGCGACGAGCTCGAGGCTCTTCAGCCGATCGTCGAGCCCGTAGGTCGAGGTGTACAGCATGAGTTCGTCGGCACCGGTTCGCTCGGCCAGCTCGTGCATGCCGGCGGCGACCTCGTCGCCGGTTCCGACGAGTGACGAGACACTCATCGCTGAGGCGGCAGCGAAGTCTGGATGTTCAGCTGCGTCTGCGGGCGACAACATGGGCCCAATGCGTCCGGTGCGCAGGCCGTAACGGCGCAACAGCGCTGGACCCGAAAGCCACTGGGCCTGTTCTGCCGTATCGGCCGCAATGGTCGACGCTGTGACGATCGTGTAGGGCTCGTCGAGCACGGGTGAGGGCTGGAACGAGTCGCGGTAGATGCTGACGGCCTCGACCGTGCCTCCCATGTCAAAATGATGTGCGAAGCCGAATGGCAGCCCAAGGATGCCCGCCAGCTGTGCGCTGAAACCGCTCGACCCCAGCGGGATCACCGAGGGGCTGCTTGTGGCGACGGGGGTGGCATTGAAGCGGTTCCACAATCCCTGGTCGTTACGAACGTCGCCCAACAAGCCCATGACCTCAACCAGATTGCGGGGGAAGTCTTCGGCATTTGGGTCGTTGCGTGCGCCGCGTAGCGCCTGTGCGGTTGCTCCATCGGTGCCGGGTGCACGTCCGACGCCCAGATCGACTCGGCCGGGATACAACGCTTCGAGCATCGCGAATTGTTCGGCGATCGCAAGTGGAGCGTGGTTCGGCAACATCACGCCGCCCGAGCCAACCTTGATCGACTCTGTGTGCGATGCGAGGTGCGCCATCAAGACTGCCGGCGTGGTGCTGGCCACGGTGGCCATGTTGTGGTGTTCGGCGACCCAGATACGGGTGTACCCAAGACGTTCGGCGGCCTGTGCCACCGCTGTCGTCTGCGAGAACGCCTCGGTACTGGTGGCGCCGTCGGGCACCATGGCGAGGTCGAGAACCGAAAGCGGGATCATTGTGGCAACCGTACTTCGGCAGTCGCTGGAGCAGACCGCACCGTGTCTGTTATCCGGGCAGCGCGTTGTTCGAGCACAAAATAGATGAACGTCGCCGAAGCTGCGACACCGCCCATGATCACGAACGCTGCTCGCAACCCAATGGCTTCGGCCAATGCTCCAATCGGTGCTGCGGCGATACCGAAACCAGCGAATGACAGCTGCATCAGCGACTGCACACGACCCTGCATCTGGTCGCTCGCTCCTGCCAAGGCCAAGGTGTTCGACATCGACTGGAATGCGGTGGTGAAGCCGCCGATACCGATGACAACAAGGAATGCAGTCCAGATGGTCGGTGCGATACCAAGGAGCGCGACGCCGATGCCGAAGCCGAAGCCCGATATGACAACGATGCGTTTGCCTCCGGGGCCATCGGCCCTGGCGGCGAGCGGAAGCGATACAGCGACGGCGCCGATCGCACTCGCTGACGAGACCAGGCCGACCCAGGTGTCACCCAGGTCAAAGATGCCTTCGACGAGTGCGGGGATGAAGGCGACGTAGTTGAAGCCAAACATGATGACGAAGAATGACGCCACGACCAGTCGTCGCAACGAACGGTCTGAGTTGACATAACGCACGCCGGCCATGATCTCGCCGAACGGGTTGCGTGGCGTTGCGTCGGCGGCGGGCCGATACGGCAGCCGCCAGATCTGCACCAGCGACACGAACGACATCGCTGCCGACAGCACATAGGCACCGCCGATGCCAACAAACGCGATGCCAGCGAGAAATCCTGCCAACGCCGGAGCGAACACTCGGGTGCCGTTCATGCTCAGCAATGACAAGGTGATCGCGTTGCCGAGCTGGTCGCGTCCGACAAGTTCTGCGGCCATGGCGATCCGTGCGGGGCCATAGAACGCAAACGCCAAACCTTGTGCCATCGATGCGACGAGCAGCATCCAGAACGCTACGACATCGGTGAGCACGACGACCGCCATGGCTGCCGCCGCGAGGAAGATCAGGCTCTGGCTCCAAAGCAACACACTTCGTTTGGCAAAACGATCAGCAACGACCCCACCGAACGGCGTGGTCACCAACATTGTCAGGCCGAACACCAAATAGACGAGACCAAGTGCTCCTTCACGCTCGGTGAGGTCCCAGGCAAGCAGGCCACGCAACACGAACTGGCCCTGCACCGACATGAACGAGAAGACGCCCGCCCACCACAGCATTCGGTATTCGGGCACCTGTAACGATGAGAGCGCGGCCCCAAGCTTGGGTTTTCGAGGTGAATCAGGGCTCATTGCGCAAGGTCACTGGTCTTATTGCGAACATTGCTCTCATTGCGAACACAGTCCTGCCAACGTGCTGAGCGCAGTGCCCCGTCGTGGCTCACGGATGGCATGTCGGTCGTAGCCATTGGTCACGTATCCCAGCGAGATGCCGGTGGCCGGGTCGACCCACGCGAGCTGTCCGCCTGCTCCGTTGTGGCCGAATGCCTGGGGTGACACGCTGC
>JBDNHG010000793.1:0-2167 GCA_041688925.1 Acidimicrobiales bacterium
GATCAACGACGAATACAACCCTTCACGCCGACAAATCTCAGCCACCGACATCTCACCAGACTCCTTCGCCGCTTCAATCTCGGCCAGAATGTCAAGCTTGTACCGCGCAGGCCACGAACGCTTCCCACGCCGAACCTCCACATCCTCATCACTCACAACAGCCATCATGTCACCTCCCCGCCCTCAATAATTACGGATACGTTACCCCGCAACACTCATTATGACAGCTAGGGGTGAGCCCGCGGTGGTGGACATGTCCTTGTGAGGGCAACGGTCAACGTTCAGCCCACTCACAGCCATGCTGGAGGATAGGTCGACGCCGGAGTTGGCGGTGGTCGAGGCCAAACTGGCTGCTCACATGTCATACGTCGCGTCGGCTGGGTTGCTCGAGGAGCTGTTCCCGACCGGACGTCGGGTCCATCGCAACGAGATCTCCCGCACCGTCACACGAATCGCTGTCAGGCTGGACCAGGACCTGGCAGAAGACGAGTTCAACTACGTCGATCCAAGGACCATTGACAGATCGAGCGGCCCGGATATGCCGCTGGTCGCCACTCTTGATGGCGGCTATGTTCATTCGAGCGAGCAGGAATCGAGGCGTGACGGCTGGTTCCAAGCAGTGTGCGGCACCGTCACCGCACATGACGGCTCGACCCGCCGATTCGGGTTCGTGCCCACCATCGACCAATCGCCACGCGCAAGGATCCGGACCACCCTAGATGCGCAAGGATTGCGTCAGGACCAGCTGGTGACGTTCCTGACCGATGGCGCCGATGACCTCGCCGGGTTCTGCGAACACATGAACTTCACCGCCGAGTACGTGCTGGACTGGTTTCACATCGGGGTCTGCCCCCGCCAGGGCCCAAGGTCCGCGGGTAGTCCGCCTTGCCCGGTGCGGCTGTTTTCGGGTGGCCAGATCTACGGTCCCTCAAACCTGGTTCCTGTGGTAGCCGGGGGACTTTGGGCCCTGGCAACGGGTGAATGAATGACGGACACTCATGCTTGTCAACACACCACAGGCTCCACAAGGGGGACCACGATGACCGCACTCATTCACACCCACGCAGTAGCCGATACCCAGGGTGGCGGTCTCTTAGCGGAGATCGATGCGTTGGCCGTGGGTCTTGACGATTTCTTGCGCGACCCAATCGGCTATGGCGATTACGACTTCACCGATCCCATGTCGCTCAGCGAATTCTCATCCCGCCACCACATGCACGGCCTCTTTGTCGCCGTCATGACCTGAACGAACTTTCCAACCATAGAAGAGGAATTGAAATGGATGTCAACACTGTCGTCGTCGGATTCGACGGATCTGAGTGTTCTGAGCGGGCAATCGAGGCTGCGCTGGTCGTCGTCAAGGAAGGCGGCACTGTTCATCTTGTGTCGGCCTATGACGCTCCGTCAGCCCGCGACATCACCAACGCATACGCGGCGGTGCCTGAAGAGTTCACATCGAGCATCGACCTCATGAGCGGGCCGCGCAGCAGGCTTGAACAGGCAACGAAAGCTATTGCCGATCGAGGCTTCGCCGTGGTGGATCACTTCTTTGATGACGATCCTGCATCGGCGATTCTAAACACAACAGACGATGTCGATGCCGAAATGATCGTCGTTGGAAGCCGCGGGTTGGGGCGAGGTACTCGGGCGATACGGGGCAGTGTGTCCACCAAGATCGCACACCAGGCTCACGTCGACTTCATGGTGATCCACTAGCGATGCCGATGGATCCGGCTATTGACTGGGACACGCTTCGTTCCGCGGCTAGCGACGCAGCAGCACACGCACATGCCCCGTACTCGAAGCTTAAGGTCGGAGCCGCCGGTCTGGCCGATAGGAACCGCGTCGTCACCGGGTGCAACGTTGAGAATGCCTCGTATGGCCTCACGTTATGCGCCGAGTGTGGCTTGGTGTTGGACTTGTATCGCTCTGGTGCAACGACACTCGTTGCAGCGAGCATCGTAGATAGCCGGGGCGGGTTCATGTGGCCATGCGGTCGATGTCGCCAACTGCTTTATGAAGTCGGCGGGCCCGAACTGCTTGTTGACACTGACAGCGGTCCCGTTCGGCTGGCGACGCTGCTTCCGCATGCCTTCGGGCCCGAACACTTGCCCGCTGGTTCGTCTGTGCCCAGTCAATGAATGCCCTGGACATCATCGTCACGAAA
>JBDNHG010000794.1:0-3723 GCA_041688925.1 Acidimicrobiales bacterium
CGATGTGCCGAAGATCCACGCTGTTCGAACCCAAGTACCGAGTTCAGTTGGTACGACCCCGAGTTGTTGCAGTCACAGCTCGATGACACGACCGATCCGTACAACTCGCGTGTCGTCCCGGGTTTGCCGCCGACACCGATCTCGTCGCCTGGGCGCGCCTCGCTGAGCGCAGCATTGAATCCAGAACCAGGACCATGGAAGTGGTACGTGCTGGTCGACACCGATGGCCGCCACTTCTTCACCGACAATTTCGCAGAGTTTGAATCGGCCAAGGCCGAAGCGATCGCCAACGGCGTCTTCTGACCAATGCCCGTGACCATCTCGGGCACAACACGCGTTGCCGCGGTGATCGGCGATCCGGTGCGACACTCGATGTCGCCGGCAATACACAACGCTGCCTTCGACGCCTGTGGAATCGACGGCGTCTATGTAGCCTTGCCCGTTTCGGCCGGACGCGCAGCCGATGCCGTGGCGGCTATGCGCACGTTCGGCTGGTTTGGCCTGTCGGTGACCATGCCCCACAAACAAGGCATCATGTCGGCGTGCGATGAGGTCACGGCTGGGGCTGCGCTGCTTCAAGCAGTGAACTGTGTGTTTTGGCGCGACGACAAGATCGTGGGCGACAACACCGACGGCCATGGTTTCGTCCGCGGCCTCCAAGCAGACCTGGGCGTCTCGACGGCAGGCCTCAAGTGTGTGCTGATCGGCGCAGGCGGAGCAGCTGGCGCGGTCGCCCACAGCCTGGCGGCTCATGGCGCAGCTCGTGTAGCGGTGCTCAACCGCACGGTCGAACGGGCCCAGGCGGTCGCTCGGCTGGCCGGCACTGTCGGTACCGTTGGTTCGCACGCTGACCTGGCCGATGCCGATCTTGTGATAAATGCCACGCCGCTGGGCATGGGTTCGACCGACCTTGCCGACGCCGTGCCGGTCGACGTCGAACTGCTCAACAGCAACGCGATTGTCAGCGACTTGATCTATCACCCGATCGAAACCCGCTTGCTGGCACAGGCGCGCGATCGGGGTCTGCGAGCCCAGAATGGGCTGCCGATGCTGGTGCATCAGGCGGTCACCCAATTCGAGCACTGGACCGGCGCGGCCGCTCCCGTCGCAGCAATGACCGCCGCTGCCACCGCAGCCGTCTCGAGTCGCTGATCGCAGAGCATGAGTGCGTGCGTCCTCCGACCCCGTACGCACTCCGGCGCAGCGCGGCCAGCACTAGGATCGAGGCGTGATAATCGTTCCGGTTGCATTGGCCGATCGCAGCTACAGCGTCCTCATCGGCGACGGAGCAGTCAGCGAACTCGGCTCGCTCATTCCGCCGACGGCGCGTCGAGCCGCCATTGTGACGCAGGCAAACATTCCCGTCGATGCTCAGACAGGTATTGAGCAAAAGACCTTTGTAATCGGCGAGGGCGAACAGCACAAGACGTTGTCGACGATCGAGACGTTGTGCCGCGGCTTTGCCGCATGGGGGATGACCCGCAACGACGTCGTTATCGGCGTCGGTGGGGGACTGGTCACCGATGTCGCCGGTTTCGCTGCTTCGGTGTACCACCGCGGTATCGCTGCGATCTATGTGTCGACGACGCTGGTGGGCCAGGTCGATGCCGCCATCGGGGGCAAAACAGGTGTGAACCTTCCCGAAGGCAAGAACCTGGTCGGCGCCTTTTGGCAACCCACCGGGGTTGTCTGCGACACAGCGACGCTCGCGTCGTTACCAGAACGCGAGTTCAGAGCCGGGCTCGGCGAGATTGCCAAATACCATTTTCTGGGTGGCGGCCGGCTCGATGCTGCCGAGCTTCCCGAGCGGGTGGCTGCGTGTGTGCGCATCAAGGCCGACGTCGTCGCCGAAGACGAACGCGAAGGCGGACGTCGAGCCATCCTCAACTACGGGCACACCCTTGCGCACGCATTGGAGATCGAAGGGGCATTCGACCTGCGCCACGGCGAAGCAGTCGCCATCGGCGTCGTGTACGCAGCCGAGGTCGCTCGTCGACTCAACCGCATCGATGACGCTGCGGTGGCCGAGCACCGTCGAGTCGTCGCCGAGTATGGCCTGCAGGCCAGGCTGCCCGACGGCACCGATCGCACACGAGTACTCGAACTGTTCTCGCGAGACAAGAAGGCGCTCGATGGCGTCACGATGGTGCTCGACGGGCCACGCGGCGTCGAAACTGTCGTCAACCCTGATCCAGGCGTATTGAGCGATGCGCTCAATGCCCTGGCGTGAGGGCCCTGACGTGAGGACCCTGACGTGAGCAGCTTGCCCACACTCGATGTGCGCCGTCGCGAGGCCAGTGTCCATGGGCAACTGGCGGGCAGCGATATCGACGCACTGATCGTGACGTCGCTGACAAACATTCGTTGGCTCACGGGTTTTGCCGGGTCGAACGCCACCGTCGTCATCGCCAATGACAGCGTCACCTTGTTCACCGATTCTCGCTATGCCGATCGTGCGCCGGGTGAACTCGCCGCGGCGAACAGCGAAGCATCAGTGGTCATTGCTCGAGCGACACTCGCCGAAGCCGTGCGGGCAGGTCTCGGCGACGTTGACACGGTCGGGCTCGAAGCCGACCACGTCAGCTGGTCGATGCAGCGTCAGATCGAAACCGAATGGTTACCCGCCCACACGGTCGTGCCGACCTCATCGCTGCTCGAGTCATTGCGCGCCCGCAAGGACGAAGCCGAGATCGCCCGTATCGAGAAGGCCGCCCAGATCGTCGATCACGCCCTGCTCGAGGTGCGGCCGGCACTGCTACAACGGCTATCCGAGCGCCAGTTCGCACGGCTGCTCGATGCAGCGATCCGAGCCGGCGACGCAGATGATCTCGGGTTCGACACGATCGTGGCATCTGGCCCCAATGGCGCCATTCCCCATCACTCGCCGGGCGAGCGGATCATCGAGGCTGGTGATCTGGTCATTGTGGACGTCGGCGCAATGGTCGATGGGTATCGCAGCGACATGACTCGCACATTCTGTGTCGGCGCGATGTCAGACGCTCAGCGGCGGCACTACGACACGGTCATCGCTGCGCAGCAGGCCGGCGTCGATGCAATGGTCGCCGGCGCCGCAACCGGCACCGTTGATGCCGCTGCCCGATCGGTCATCGCCGCTGCTGGATGGGCCGAACACTTCACCCACGGCACGGGTCACGGCGTGGGCCTCGATATTCATGAACTGCCTCGTGTGGCCAATGATGCGTCGGATATCTACGAGCTCGGCACGGTGGCAACGGTTGAGCCTGGCGTGTACCTGCGGGGTGTTGGGGGCGTACGCATCGAAGACACATGCGTGGTCACACACGACGGCGCACGCCGTCTGACAGGTTTTCACAAGGAACCCGCAGTCACCTGAACCCGCAGTCACCTGAACCCGCAGTGACCTGAGCACGGTCAGGCGAGATCGAGTTCGGGTTACTCGGGCTTGTATTGCTCGAGCGCGGCGGCGTTTGCATCGAGGAAGTCTTGCTCGTATTCGACGCGAACCTGGCCAGCGATGAACTGCTCGTTCAATGGCCCGCCACCGCAGCCGACGACCACCTTGGCCAACGCAATTTCTTCGACCTGTAGCTCGCCGAGGGTGGCGAGGCCAGCGGGGTCGAGTCGGTTGAGTTCGTTGAAGAAGTCGTTGAGTTCGCGGTCGCTCATCTCTTCGGGATTGAGGCCGGCCGCCTCGAAGGGATCAGGTGCATCCGGCGCAAACGCTCGTGGTTGGAGGTCTTC